>JAEURL010000648.1 GCA_016789165.1 Anaerolineales bacterium
CGACGAGGTCCAGGATCGGCCGCGGCATGGCGTCCAGGATCACGGGGATCAGGATCTCCTGGCCCGCGTACAGCACGCCGGGGTTGGGGATGTTGTTGCCGTTCAGGATGAACTGCTGGCTGACCCCGTAACGGGCGGCCACCGAGGCGATGGTGTCGCCGCGCTTGAGCACGTAGATGTGCGGGCCGGCCGGCATGAAGTAGGTGACGCCGGCGCGCAGCTCGGCGATGCCGTTCACGCGCGCCACCGTCAGCGGATCTTGCTCAAAGCGGCGCGCCACGTTGGCCAGCGTATCGCCGGCCTGGGCGGTGTAATAGAAGGGGGTCGTCAGGCTGGGCGTGAACGACTGCACCACCGGGATGACCAGGGTCTGGCCGGGGTAGATCAGGTTCGGGTCCTTGATGAAGTTGACGGCCAGGATGGCGGCCCCGCTGGTCCCGTACAGGCGCGGGTAGGTGGCCAGGCTTTCGCCGGCCTTCACCGTGATGGTGATATAGCTGGCGCTCTCGGCCTGGTCGACCGAGGCCGCCTGCGCGGCGGGCGCGGCCGGCCCCAGCAGCGCCAGCCCCATGGCCAGGGCCGTCACGACCGTGCTCAGACCCCCAGCCAACAGCAGTGAACGAGTTTTCATGATGACCTCCGCAGGGCAGGGCAGGCCGCCGGCCCGGCGACCTAACAGCCCGCGATTTTAGGCTGTTGCAAGAAAAATGCAAACGCGCCCGTTCGGTTGGCCGGCCGTTAGCGCTTTCGCTGGCGGAGGTCAGGATGGGAGATTATGGAGACTTGGCGGCCGGCTCAGGGCTGGACGGCCACCCATTGGCCGTCGGCCCACATCTGCCAGCGGCCGCCGGTCAGGCCGCCGGCGGGGTCAATCCGATACAGGCCGGCCGGGTCGGCGCACAGCCAGCCCGCCGGTGCGCCCGCGGCGGAAAAGACCACGGCCCCGCAGCCAGCGCCAGCGCCGTGGGAGGCCGCCGGCTGGAGGAATTCGCCGGGCTGGAGCAGGCCGGCCGCGGCCAGCTGGCTTTGCAGCCAGGCCGCCGTCGTCTGGCGCGCCGGCCGGCAGGGCGCGTCTTCCAGCCGGTAGAGGCCGACCGCGGCCGGCTGGCCGCACGCGTCCAGCCATTCCACACGCAGCAGTTCGTGGGCGCCAGTCGTCTGGGCCGCCTGCGCCGGCGGCGCGTCGCCGGCCGCCACCTGGATGAAGCGCAGCCCCAGGCCGATCAGCATGAGCAGCACCACCACGCGCACGAGGGGCCGGCGGGTGTTCAGGGTGTCGGTCATGGCGTCAACCTCCGGCGGGGTCAGGCCCGCACCAGCGTGATCTCGGTCACTTCCGGCCGGCAGTTGAGGCGCAGGCCGGGCGTGGCCAGCCCCAGGCCGGCGTTGGTGTAGAGCCACGTCCCGCCGACCCGGTACAGGCCGTAGTCGTACTTCTGTCCGTGGGGCGGCAGGGCCAGCGCGCCCCGGCCGGGCAGGCGCACCTGGCCGCCGTGCGAGTGGCCGGAGAGCTGCACGGCCACGCGCCTGTCTTGACTCCAGAGGTCGGCGAAATCCGGCTCATGGGCCAATAGGAGGGCGGGCGCCTCGGCCGGGCAGCCGGCCAGCGCCGCCGCCAGATCCGGCTGGCCGCTCCAGGCGTCGTCCAGGCCGGCCAGGCGCAGGGTGCCGGCGCCCACCGGCAGATCGACGCCGCGGTTGACGAGCACGGGCAGGCCGGCCGCCTCCAGTTGCGCGGTCACCAGCGCGCGGTCCGTCCACAGGTCGTGGTTGCCCAGGCAGGCGAAGACGCCCAGGCGCGCGTTCAATTCCCCCAGCGCCGGCGCCAGCTCACGGATGTCATCGGCGCGGTCGGTGACGTAGTCGCCGGTGAGCACGGTCAGATCGGGGTCCAGGCTGTTGGCCAGGGCGATGGCGTGGCGCAGGTGATCCAATTGGGTGATGGGCTGCAGGTGGAAATCGCTGAGCTGGACCAGGCGCAGGCCCTCGGCCGCCGCCGGCAGGTGGCGGACGGCCAGGCTCAGGCGTTTGACCTCCAGCCAGTTGGCCTCCAGCTGCGAGCCGTAGACGTAGCTGCCCAGGCCGGCCACGGTGTAGGTGGCGGCGACGTTGCCCAGGACCTTGAGGAAGGAACGGCGGCTAAAACGGGACGTCACGCAGGGTCTCCTTGAACCAGGTGACCCCACGGTAGCGGAGGCTGGGTGCCGGGGCTAGCGGGGAGAAGGTGCCCGGCCGGGTCGGGCGGGCGGGAACGCCGGTGCCGGCCGGCGGCACGAAAGTGCGGGCGGCCCGCTCAGGGCCGGGGGCCGAGCTCGGCGCGGTGCTCGAACCACCAGCGCACGGCCTCGGCCCGGCTGGCGACGTCGATGGCGCGGAAGATGCGCTGGACGCCTTTCTTGACGGCGTCCTCTTTCAGCCCCAGGCGATAGGCGATCTGCTGGTTGGTCAGGCCCTCGTCGGCCAGCAGGGCGAAGATGGCGAAGTCGCGCTCGGAGAAGGGATGCTGGGCGGTCTGGCCCAGGCCGGCCGCCAGCTCGGGCAGGTCGCTGGCCGGCAGGCGCGAGAGCAGGAAATAACCGCGCAGGGCCAGGCGCAGGGCGGCCTCCACTTCGAGTCCGGAGGGCCGGTCGTCTTTGTGGATCAGGGACACGCGCCAGCCGAAAAGCTTCTTGAGCAGGGCCGGGTTGGTGTCCTTGGAGGTGAGGATGATCACGGGCAGGGCGCCGGCCGCGCGGCCGGCCAGCTTTTCGGCCAGGCCCAGGCCCTCCTGCATGGAGTGCGTCGGCGGCAGCGAGAGATCAAGCAGGACGGCGTCGTACTGGGCGCCGGCCAGCAGCTTCTCGGCCGTGGCCACGTCCGGGGCGTTGTCCAGCCGCACGCGCGGCTGAAGCTCGAACTTCAGGCCCTCGTAGTACTGCGGGTAGTCTTCCACCATCAGCACGTGCAGCGGCGCGGGATCGGGCATGGTGAGCGTATCAGTTCCGGGTGAGAAACGGATACGGCTATTCTAGCGCAGGTGGACGGAGGCTCCGCCGAGACACCGAGCCGCCCGGTCTGCCAGGGAATGGGCGCCGTGGGCCGCGGGTGGAGGCCAGAGCTCAAACGTCAGGGCAGGAGCGGGAAGGCCACGTCCAGGCGCGTGCCGGCGCCGGGGGCGCTGGCCACGGCGCCCTCGGCCGCGAACTGTTCGGCCGCCAGGGCCAGCCCCTCGAAGATGCCGTGCGGGCCGGGCCGGGCCGCGGCCACGTCAAAGCCGTGCCCGTCGTCGGCCACGTTCAGGCGGATGGCGGCCGGCGTCACGTCCACTTCGATGTCGATGCAGCGCGCGCCGCCGTGGAAGGAGGCGTTGGCCACGGCCTCCAGCGCCAGGCAGTAGACGGCGTCCAGCACCGCGAAGGGCAGGTCGTCCGCCTCGGGCGGGATGTCCACCCGCACCTGGGCCGGCTCGGCCAGCCCCGTGATCTTCTGCGCCGCCCGGCGCACCTCGTCGTGGAAGCTGGCGGCCTCGGCCGGGTCGCGCCGGGAGAGCCGAGTCAGCATGGCCGCGATCTCCAGCCGGCGCACCACGGTCTGGGCGTTGGCCAGGGCCTGGGCGGCCAACTCCGGGGACGCCGCGGTCTGGGCCGAGCCGATCAGCCGGCGCAGGGCGTCGGCGCTGAGCGTGAGCGGGCCATGCACGCCGAACAGCACACCGCCGAAGGCTTCGTACTTGCGCCAATGGGCGCGCTCGCGGTTGATCTGTTCGGCCGCCAGGCTGGCGAAGGCCTCCAGGGTCAGCTTCTCCAAGGGCGAGAAGCGGCGCGGGGCGCGGAAGTTCAGCAGCAGCGCGCCGACCCGCTCGGTGCGTGTGCCCATGGGCAGGCAGACCACGGCGGCCAGGCCCTCGCGCGGCAGGAAGTCCAGGCCGGCCAGACGCGGGTCGGCCGGCGCCTCTTCGCCGTAGACGGCGGTCCAGGCCGCGATCAGGGCCAGCAGGGCCGGGCTGGCCGCGGCGGGCGGCGCGCCGCGCAGGTCGCCGGCCGTCAGCGGCGCCAGCGGGTAGCCGGTGCCGGGCGCCAGCGGGTACAGGATCACGGAGTCGGCGGCCAGACGGGTGCGCGCATCGTGGGCGATCACTTCGAACATCTCGGGCAGTGAGGTGCAGTCGCCCAGCCGGCTGACCACCTCGGCCAGCGTGTCGCGCAGGCGCGCGGCTTCGCGCTGGACGGCGCGGCTGCGCGCCAGAGCCAGCCCCACCGAGTCGGCCATGCGCGCCAGTTGCTCTTCGTCGTATTCCCAGAACTCGGCCTCGCGCGGGCTGAGCGCCTCCAGCAGGCCCACCGGCCGGCCCTCGGCCAGGATCGGCGCGCTCACGGCCGAGCGCGCCCACGGGGCCGGCCTCTGGCCGCGCCCCAGGTTGTCCCAGCGCGCCAGGCGCGGGTCCGGCCAGGCGGAGACGATGTGGCCGGCCTCAAGGGCGCGGCCCGCCGGCAGGCCGGCGGCGGCGCGCAGGCTGAGCGCGCCGGCCTCGTCCGCCAGCCACAGGCGCAGGTGGTCGTAGCGCAGGCGGCTGGCGATCAGGCCCGTGATGCGCTGCAGGTCTGCGTCTACGTCCGGGGTGTTGGAGAGTTCGTTGGCGATCCCGCGCAGGATCTCGGCCCGCCGCTCGAGCAGCAGGTAGCGGTGCGCCAGGTAATAGTTGGAGGCGGCCAGCAGGCTCAGCCACAGCGGCGGCAGGGCCACCTCCAGCAGCGGATAGCCGGCCGCCAGCCGGAGCAGGATCAGGAAGAGGGTGGCCGCGCCCGTGACCAGCGCAAAGGCCGCCGCGCGGCCGCGCTCCGAGAGGTAGAGCAGGGGGAAGAGGAAGAGCAGCCACAGGTAATCGGCCACCGGGCCGGCGCCCAGCAGGCGCGTGGCCGCGGCCAGGCCCAGCGCCACGACCGCCACGCCCACGCCGGCCCAGGCCAGCGCCTGATCCGGGCGCGCCAGCCGGACGAGCCAGCCCCGGTCGCCGCGCAGCCACAGGCGCTCGGCGCGCCAGAACAGCACGAATACGCAGGCCGCGCCCAGCATCATCAGGATCACCAGCCGGCGGCGGAAGTCGTCGTCGCGGAAGGCGTCGCGCACCACCAGGGCGATGATCAGGGTGACGCCGACGACGGCGACTGGGTAGTAGAAGCGCAGGCCCAGGCGCAGCAGCCAGCGCGAGGGGGCGGCGAAAGGGTCATCGGTGCGGAGGCCGTAACGGTAGAGCATGGTGTCTTCCAGGCCAACGGGGCAGTGGATTTCTCTGGCGCCGCTATCCTACCGCAAGCCCCAGCCCGCGCACGGGTCCAGGCCGTGCTGGGGACGGGCACTTTCGTGCCCCGCGGCTGCCAGGACCGACTGGCCGGCTCCCTCAGCCCGAAATCGGCCTAGAATGAAGGCGCGGCGTTTGAGCCAAACCGGGAGGTGGCCATGCGCAAGTCTGCCGTTCTTCGCTGGTTATCGGCGGCTGGTCTGGCGTTGGCGGGCTGCGGGTTGGCCGCCCCAACCCCAACGAGCCCGCCGCCCTCGCCATCACCGGTCATCGCAACGCCGGCGCCGACAGCCACGGCCGGCCGGTCGGCCGTGCTCTCCGATTTGCACAACGACGTGCGCGCCTGCCCGGAGGCGGCGCTGGCCTGGGAGCCGGCGGCCGAGGGCCAGTGCATCTACGCCGGCGGCGGCGTGCGCACCGGCCAGGCGGCCCGCGTCCGGCTGGACCTCTCCGAGGGCGTCATCGTGCGGCTGGCGGCGGACACGCTCTTCACCTTGCAGAGCGTCTCGCCGACGGAAGACGACCTAGCGGCGCGGATCACGCTCACGGCCGGCCAGGTCTGGCTGGCCGTGACCGAGGCCTTGGGCTTCGAGCGCCTGGAGGTGGAGACGCCCACGGGTGTGGCCACGGTGCGCGGCTCCTTCATGAGTGTGGCGTACACGCCGGAGAGCGGGCAGATGGCAGTGACGTGCCTGGAGGGCGCGTGCGAACTGGCGGGCACGGCCGGGTCGCCCGTCGCGCTGACCGCCGGCCAACAGGCCGAGGTCCCGGCCGCCGGCCAGGCCCCGGCGCCGGTGCAGCCGATGGATTCGGCGCAGTACGCGGAGTGGGAGCAGAACTGCCCGGAGACGCCGGCCGTCCCGCACATTTTGCTCAGCCCCGGCGCGGCCCAGTGCGGCCAGACGACGGTCCCGGCCGGCGTGGTGGAGCTCAATTTCGGCGTGGGGCGCTGGCCCACGGCCGAGGAGGCGCTGGCCGCCGTGGACGGCAGCCGGCCGACGATCAGCCTGGACGGCCAGCCGCTGCCCGTCGGCGATCCGACCGGGCCGGAGTGGCACACCGGCGGCGATCCGGCCGGCTGGGGCTACAGCACCCGCACGCGCGTAACACTGGAACCGGGTCGGTACACGCTGGTCTCGGAATGGTATTGGCCCGATGTCTTCACCTGCGAATTGACGGTAAGCGGCCGGTGAGCGCCGCCCGGCGCGGAAGCCGCCGGGGCCACTGACGGCATCGGCCGAGGCGCGGGGCGTTGAACGGCCCCCCCAAGGGCAGGGCGTCCAATTCTAGACCATCTGTTCCGCTGAGGGTCAATTTCTGCTAGAATCACGCGCGCCCACCCGGGCGCATTCTGTTTTTGGGAGGAGATTGCCTTGAGCCGTTTAGTGAAGCCGGATGGGGTAGGCAAACAGCGCGACCGCTTAATCAAGAGTGTGACCTTGGCCCTGCGGGCCTTGGCCGGCAAGCCGCAGTTGGACGAAGAGGCGCGCGACATGGTGGCCTTCATGGCCCTGGCCCTGCGCGAAGTCGAGGAGACCATCGACGTTACCTGCCTCGCCTGGGAGAAGCGTGATTACTGGCTCAAGGCCGATCAGTTTCGGCGCGAGTGGGATTGGACCCGGACGACGGCGGACAAGCTGGAGAAGATCGTCCTGGAGAACCAGTGGCCGGAGCTGCCGGCCCAGATGGCCGGCCTGATGCAGCACCTGGCCAAGGTCAACCTGCCCAAGCGCAACACCCTGGGCGAGCCGTGGTGGGGCGCCTACGCGGCCCTGCTGGAGAAGCGCGGGCTGACGAAGTCCTACGCCGTGAAGTAGCGGCCGGGCGAACTGAAGCGATGAGGGCGGGCGGCAGCCCGCCCTTACTTTTCGGGCAGGACCATGGCCAACCCGGCGTTCACGTCCGGGTGGACGAAGTCCGCCACCTGGGCCAGCGCCGCGCTCTTGGGCGAGCCGGCCGGCGCGATGCCGTGGCGCGTGAGCCGCAGGCCCAGCCCGTGGGCGTTGAGCAGCTCGACGGCGTGCGCCACCGCGCGCAGGCTGTTGGCCGAATCCTCGAAGACGTGCACGGCGCGGTCAGCGCCGGCCTGATACAGCTCGGGCAGGGCGGCGCCGGTCTCCACCAGCAGCGCGGCCTCCACGGCGGCCAGCTCCTGGCCGCTGGCCGCCGCCGCCACGCCGGCCAGCGCCTGCACGGGCGAGGGCTTCACCCACTCCAGCACGTTGCGGCCGGCCCGCCGCGCCACCCACTCCAGCTTCCCCACCGCGATCACGGGCACCCGCTCCGGCCCTTCCGAGTCCAGGCCGATCAGGTGCAGGGCGATCTCGGCTTCCGGCGTGTAACCGCGCCGGGCCTCCAGCACCTCCACGGGGGGCAGGCTGGGCCGGGCCGTGTACAGCGTGAAGTGGACGCGGCCGGCCGCGCGCTCGGCCAGCAGCCGGTCGCGCCAGGCCGGCTGGAGCAGCGGCGAGTCCTCGGTCTCCAGCAGGGCGGCCTGCTCGAAGTGCGGGGTCAGCCCGTAGGATTTGCGGTAGCCGGCGTGGCCCACGGCGAAGTTCTGGACCACCTGGGTGGCCGGCGAGTTGTTGATGTCATAGCAATCCGCCAGCAGCTGGCGGAGCAGGGGCGCCGCGAGGGCGCCCCACGGCTCGGCCTGGCACTCGGCCAGGAGCAGCGGCAGCATGGTCAGCGAGGGCTTGCCGCCCGGCGGCGTGACGGCCCCCACGCGCCGCGCCAGCGCCGTGAAATCCGGGCGCGGGGTGGGCGTGGGCGCCGCGCCCAGCGCGTCCAGCGCCTGCCAAAACCCGGCGATCCCCGGGCTGGCCGGCCGCGGGTCGGCGGGCGGTGCCGCGCGCAGGCGGGCCAGCAGCACGGCCGCCGCGCTCAACGCGCACGACTCCCATTCCACCGTGACGCTCTGGCCCTCGAACTCGTCGATCTCGGCCTGCGTCAGCGCGTGGTCGCCGGCGCCCATCCGCCGGCTGAAGTAGCCGATGGAACGGCTGAGGCCGAGGTGATAGGCGCGATGGTGGACGAGGACGCCGTCGACGTCAAATAAGATCAGCATGCAGTTGCCCGCTTTCCCGTGGACCAGGCTAAAGCGCGATTATACCGGCCTCGCCCCCTTTTCCTGAGCCTTAATCTGGACTATAGTTCGGTCCCGGAGGCTTCTCGTGAGCACACCCAACCTCGATCAACTCTGCGTCAATACCATTCGCTTCTTAGCGGCCGACGGCGTGCAGAACGCCAATTCCGGCCATCCCGGCCTGCCGCTGGGCGCGGCGCCCATGGCCTATGCCCTGTGGACGCGCCTGCTTAAGCACAACCCGGCCAATCCGCACTGGGCGGACCGGGACCGCTTTGTGCTGTCGGCCGGCCACGGCTCAATGCTGCTGTACGCGCTGCTGCACCTCACCGGCTATCCGCTCAGCCTGGACGACGTGAAGGCCTTCCGCCAGTGGGGCAGCCGCACGCCCGGCCACCCGGAGAGCCACCTGACGCCGGGCGTGGAGACCACCACCGGCCCGCTCGGCCAAGGGATCAGCAACGCCGTGGGCTTCGCCATCGCCGAGGCCCATCTGGCGGCGCGCTTCAATCAGCCGGGGCACACCGTCGTCGACCACTGCACCTACGTCATCGCCAGCGACGGCGACCTGATGGAAGGCGTGGCGTCGGAGGCCTGCTCGCTGGCCGGCCATCTGCGGCTGGGCAAGCTGATCGTCCTGTACGACGACAACCGCATCTCGCTGGCCGGCACCACCTCGCTGGCCTTCTCGGAGGATGTCAGCCTGCGTTTCGCCGCCTACGGCTGGCAGGTGCAGCGCGTCAGCGATGGCAACGACCTGGCCGCCCTGGAGCGGGCGCTCCACAACGCCCGCCAGGTCACGGACCAGCCCTCGCTGATCCTGGTCAACACCACCCTGGGCTACGGCGCGCCCCACAAGCAGGGCACCTTTGAAGCCCACGGCTCGCCGCTCGGCCCGGACGAACTGGCGGCCGCCAAGCAGAACCTGGGCTGGCCGACCACCGAAATGTTCCACCTGCCGGCGGAGGCGCTGGCCCACTTCCGCAAGGCCGTCGAGCGCGGCCAGAAGTGGGAGGCTGAGTGGGACAAGCGCTGGGCCGCTTACGAGAAGGCCCACCCGGACCTGGCCGCCGAGCTGAAGCGCCGGCTGGCTGGCGAACTGCCGGCCGGCTGGGAGGCGGCGGTGCCGAGCTTCCCGGCCGACCCCAAGGGCCTGGCCACGCGCAAGGCCGGCGAGACCGTCCTGCGGGCGCTGGGGGCCAAGTTGCCGGAGCTGGTGGGCGGCTCGGCCGACCTCAACCCCTCCACCTTCACGGTGCTGAAGGGCGAGGGCGATTTCCAGAGCCCGCTGTCCTCGCCCGAGGGGGCGCAGGGCGCCTCCGGCGGGCCGTGGGGCTACGCGGGCCGCAACCTGCACTTTGGCGTGCGTGAGCACGGCATGGGGTCGATCGTCAACGCCCTGGCCCTGCACGGCGGCTTCATCCCCTACGGCTCCACGTTCCTGACCTTCCACGATTACATGCGGCCGGCCGTGCGCCTCTCGGCCATCATGCGCATCGGCAGCCTGTGGATCTACACCCACGACAGCATCGGCGTGGGCGAGGACGGCCCGACCCATCAGCCGGTGGAGCACTACGCGGCCCTGCGCGCCATCCCGGATCTGCTCTTCATCCGGCCGGCGGACGCCAACGAGACCGCCTGGGCCTATCGGGTGGCCATCGCCAACCGCCACCGGCCGACCGCCCTGGCGCTCAGCCGGCAGAACCTGCCCACCCTGGACCGCGGCGTGTACGCCTCGGCCGAGGGCCTGACGCGCGGCGGTTACGTGCTCAACCCTGGCCTGACGGCCCCGGACGTGATCCTGCTGGCCACCGGCTCGGAGGTGGCGCTGATTGTGGAGGCCGAGCCGAAACTGGCCGCGCGCGGCATCAAGGCGCGCCTGGTCTCCCTGCCGTGTTGGGAGCTGTTCGCCGAGCAGAGCGCCGAGTACCGTGCGAGCGTCCTGCCCGAGGCTGTGGCCGCGCGCGTGGCGGTGGAGGCCGGCGTCTCCCAGGGCTGGCACCAATGGCTGGGTCCGCGCGGCCGGCTGGTGACCCTGGACCGCTACGGGGCCTCGGCGCCGGCGGGGCGCGTGTTCAAAGAGCTGGGCTTCACGGCCGACAATGTCGTGGCGCAGGCCGTGGCCGCCCTGGAGCAGAGCGCATGATCGTGGCCGTCGCCTGCGACCACGCCGGCTTCCCGGCCAAGGCCCGCGTGCTGGAGGCCATTCGCGCCCTCGGGCACGAGGTCCTGGACCTGGGCACCCATGCCCCGGAGCCGCCGGTCGATTACCCCGACGCGGCGCTGGCCGTTGGCGAGGCGCTCCAGCAGGGCCGGGCCCAGCGCGGCATTCTGCTGTGCGGCAGCGGGGTGGGGGCCTGCGTGGCCGCCAACAAGCTGACGGGCGTGCGGGCCGGCGTGTGCCATGACACCTACTCGGCCCACCAGGGGGTGGAGCACGACGACCTGAACGTGCTGTGCCTGGGCGCGCGCATCATCGGCCCGGAGTTGGTGTCTGAGCTGGTGCCGGCCTTTCTGCGCGCCGTCTTCTCGGGCGAGGCGCGCCACGTGCGCCGGCTGAACAAGGTGCTGGCGTTGGAGCGCGGCCGCTGAGCGCCAATGGCTAATCACTGCTCACTGATTACAAGCTGTTCCGGCCGGGTGCCGGTCATTGGCCGCGGGTAATCGGTGAGCAGTGCGCAACAAGGAAACCGTTATGGCCAAGAACCCCCTCGTTGAACTGCAGCAGCTCGGCCAGTCCCCGTGGCACGACAACATCCGCCGTGACCTGCTCACCAGCGGCCGGCTGGCCAAGATGGTGAAGGCCGGCGACATCACCGGTTTGACCTCCAACCCCACCATCTTCGAGCAGGCCATCGGCCAGACCGATATCTACGATGAGGCCCTGGCCGGCCTGGCGCGGCAGGGCCTGGATGCGGCCGGCATCTTCGACGCGCTGGCGATCGAGGACATCCAGGCCGCCGCCGACGTCTTCCGCCCGGTCTTCGAGCGCACGGCCGGCGCCGATGGCTACGTCAGCATCGAGGTGGCGCCCATCCACGCCCGCGACACGGCCGCCACCATCAAGGAGGCCCGCCGGCTGTGGAAGGCCGTCGACCGCCCGAACCTGATGGTCAAGATCCCGGCCACCCAGGAGGGCCTGCCCGCCATCGAGCAGAGCCTGGCGGACGGCATCAACGTCAACGTCACCCTGATCTTTTCGATTGAACGGTACCGCGCGGTGATGGCCGCTTATTTGGCCGGCCTGGAGCGCCGGCTGGCGGCCCGCAAGAAGATCGGCCATGTCGCCTCGGTGGCCAGCTTCTTCGTCAGCCGCGTGGACACCCTGGTGGACAAGCAGCTGGATGAGAAGCTCAAAGCGCTCGGCGCCAAGGCCGGACAGGCGCTGGCCGCCCTCAAAGGCCGGGCCGCCATCGCCAACGCCCAACTGGCCTACGCCGAGTTCCGGCAGGTCTTCTCCGGCGAACGCTGGGAGAAGCTGGCCGCCAAGGGCGCGCGCTTTCAGCGGCCGCTGTGGGCCAGCACCTCCACCAAGAACCCGGCCTATCCGGACGTGTACTACGTGGAGGCCCTGATCGGCCCGGACACCGTGGACACCATGCCGCCGGCCACCATCGTGGCCTACAAGGACCACGGCCAGCCGGCCGCGCGCCTGGCCGGAGAGACGGCCGACGCGCAGACCCTGATCGACCAGTTGGCGGAGGCCGGCATCCCCATGGACGCCGTCACCCAGCAGCTGGAAGTCGAGGGGGTGGCCTCCTTCACCAAGTCCTTCGAGACCTTGCTGGCCGTGGTGGAGGCGCGCCGGCAGGCGGTGCTGCACAACGACCGCCAGACCCTGCAGCTGGGCGCGGCCGAGAAGGCCTTTCAGAAGGCCCTGGCGCTGCTGGACGCCGACCAGGTCGGCCGGCGCCTGTGGCAGAAGGACCCCACGCTCTGGAAGGCCGACGACCCCGCCCACCAGGCCGAGATCAAAATCCGCCTGGGCTGGCTGGACATGCCGGCCCAGATGGCCGCGCACGTCACCGAGCTGACCACCTTCGCCGGCGAGGTCAAACGGGCCGGCTTCACCCACGCCGTGCTGTGCGGCATGGGCGGCTCGTCCCTGGCGCCGGAGGTGCTGCGCGCCGCGTTGGGCGTGGCCAAGGGCTATCTGGACCTGGCCGTGCTGGACTCCACCGACCCGGCCGCCGTGCTGAGCGCCGATGCGCGCAGCGACCACAACCGCACCCTCTACATCATCTCGTCCAAATCCGGCGGCACGGCCGAGATCAACGCCTTCTTCAAGTACTTCTGGAACCGCGTGACGCAGGTCAAGGGCGCGCGGGCCGGCGAGAACTTCATCGCCATCACCGACCCCGGCACCGCGCTGGAGGCGCTGGCCAAGGAGCGCGGCTTCCGGCGCACCTTCCTCAACCCGCCCGAGATCGGCGGGCGCTACTCGGTGCTGTCGTACTTCGGCCTGGTGCCGGCGGCGCTGATGGGCCTGGACGTGGCCAAGCTCCTGGAACGCGCCCGGCAGATGGCCGCCGCCTGCGGCCCGAACATCCCGGCCGCGCGCAACCCGGCTCTGCGCCTGGGCGCGGCCCTGGGCGTGCTGGCCGAGGCCCGGCGGGATAAGGCCACCTTCCTGATGGCCGAGCGCATCGCCACCTTTGGCTACTGGGTGGAACAGCTCATCGCCGAATCGACGGGCAAGGACGGGCGCGGCATCCTGCCGGTGGAGGGCGAAGCGCTGGGCAAGCCGCGCGTCTACGGCGCGGACCGCGTCTTCGTGAGCCTGCGGCTGGGGAAGAAAGATCCGGCCGGCCCGGCCCTGAAGGCGCTGGCGCGCGCCGGCCACCCCGTGATCGAGCTGGAGCTGGCCGACCCCTACGACCTGGGCGGCGAGTTCCTGCGCTGGGAGATCGCCACGGCCGTGGCCGGCTGGGTGCTGGGCATCGACCCCTTTGACCAGCCGGACGTGGAGTCGGCCAAGCGCAACACGCGCGCCCTGCTGGCCGAGTATGCGCAGAGTGGGGCGCTGAGCGCGGCCGGCGAGCGCCTGGCCCCGGACGCGGCCAAGGTGGGCAAGCACCTGCGCTCCGTCAAACGCGGCGGCTACGTGGCGCTGATGGCCTACCTGGAGCGCACGCCGCGGCGCGAGAAGCTGCTGCGCGCCCTGCAGGCTGAGCTGCGCGACGCCACCGGCGCCGCCGTCACCGTCGGCTACGGGCCGCGCTTCCTGCACTCCACCGGCCAGCTGCACAAGGGCGGGGCGGCCGGCGGCGTGTTCGTCCAACTGCTCGGCGATGACCCGATCGACGCGCCGATCCACGGCGAGAAGCACACCTTCTCGGTCCTGAAGACGGCCCAGGCGCTGGGTGATTACCAGGCGCTGACGGCCGCCGGCCGGCGCGTCATCCGCGTGGACCTGGACGATCAGGTGGAGCGCGGTTTGCAAAAACTGCGGGATGTGTTAAGGTAAGGGCCGACCCGCGCCCGTTTGTGACAAGCATGCCTCGCCCGCGCTCGCGCATCCGCTACGACATGGCCGCCAGCCGGCCGCCGGCCCGCCTGGCGCCGCGCGTCGTGCCGTCGGTGGATCCGTGGGTGGCGGGCGAGATGTTCGTCTCGCCGCACATCGAGGAGCGCCGGCGCGGTTTTGCGATCCTGTTCGGCTCGGAGGCCGTGCGGCGCTCGCCGCTCACCTCCCAGCTGCTGGCCGCGCGCGTCGACGAGCCGGACCTGGGCCTGCGCGCCCAGATCGTCCAGGCCCTGGCCGATTACTTCGAGGTGCGCGGCGCCGAGTACCGCTACCCGGCCGAGGTGCGCGCCCTGGCGGCCGCGCAGCTGCGCCGCTTCGACCGCCCCC
>JAEURL010000697.1 GCA_016789165.1 Anaerolineales bacterium
AAAGGGCTGGCCCGGCATCTGGACCGGCAGGCGCGGCAGCGCTGCGGCCTGGCCGTCCGGCAGCCGCGTCGGCAGCAGCGCCCCGCTGGCCGCCAGGTGCGGGTCGGCGAACAGGTCTTCCGGCCTCGCCACAGGCGCAAAGGGCACGTCGGCCTGCTCACAGCGCTCCAGGATCACGGCCCGGGGCAGCGTCGCCAGCCAGGCCTCCAGCTCCGGCAGCAGCCAATCGCGCGCGGCGATGCGGTCGTTGTTGGTGGCCAGGCGCGGGTCGTCGCGCAGGTCCAGGCGCTCAAAGGCCTCGCAGAAGCGCCGCCAGTGCCGGTCGCTGGTGAGGCCCACAAAGACCAGCTCACCCTCGCGGCTGCGAAAGGTGCGGTAGACCGACCAGGCGCTGACGCGCGCCGGCATCGGCGGCACCGGCTGGCCCGAGACCGCCGCGTAGGCCAGGTGGTGGCCCATCAGAAAGGCGGCCGTCTCAAACAGGCCGTTCTGCACCAACTGGCCCTCGCCCGTCCGGTCACGCTCGCGCAGCGCCACCAGCACACCCAGGGCCGCGTAGGTGCCGCCCATCACGTCCACGACGGAGGCCCCGGCCCGCAGCGGCTGCCCGACCGGGCCGGTCATGTAGGCCAGGCCGCTCATCATCTGAACGACCTCGTCCAGGGCGTGGCGCTGCGCGTACGGGCCGGGCAGAAAGCCCTTGAGCGCGCAGTAGATCAGGCGCGGGTTGAGCGCGCGCAGGTCCTCGTAGCCGTAGCCGAGACGGTCCATGGTGCCGGGCGCGAAGTTCTCGATGACCACGTCGGCCGTGCGCGCCAGCCGCCGCACCAGCGCCCGGCCGGCCTCGGCCTTGAGGTCCACGGCCAGGCTGCGCTTGTTGCGGTTGAAGAACGGGAAGTAGCCCATGCCGAAGCCCTTCAGGCGGCGGGTGTCGTCGCCGTCCGGCTTCTCGACCTTGATGACGTCCGCGCCCAGGTCGGCCAGCACCAGCCCGCAGGCCGGCCCAAGCACGGCGTGGCTGAACTCCAACACCCGTACGCCGGCCAACGGCTGCGGCCGCGCGCCGTCAGAAGCGGTAATCGCCATGCTTCACCAGATAGTTGACCAGCCCGCCCTCCCGCAGGATGGCCACCATCACCGCCGGCAGGCGCGTGGCCGCATAGGTGCGGCCGGTGGCGTGATCGGTGACCAGGCCGGCCTCCAGGTCCACGCTGAGCGGGCCGGCGCCTGTGAGGGCGTGGTCTGGCGCCTCCGCCAGCGGCAGGCCGATGTTGATGGCGTTGCGGAAGAACAGGCGCGCAAAGGACCGGGCCACCACCACGGCCACGCCGGCTGCCTTCAGGGCCAGCGGCGCCTGCTCGCGCGACGAGCCGCAGCCGAAGTTGCGGCCGGCCACCAGCAGGTCGCCGGGCTGCACGCGGCGGCTGAAGTCGGGGTCCAGGTCCTCCAGGACATGCCGGGCCAGCTCATCCAACTGCAAGGTCTTGGTGTACTTGCCCGGGATGATGCGGTCGGTGTCGATGTTGTCGCCGTAGACGTGGGCGCGGCCGGTGAGGACTGCCAAGCCGGAAGGGGAGGCGGGTTCGGGGTGCGGCGTCGTCATGGCGTCAGGTCAGCGGGCTCGGCGATGCAGCCGGCGACGGCGGAGGCCGCCACCACGGCCGGCGAGGCCAGGTAGATGTCGCTATTGGGGTTGCCCATCCGCCCACGAAAATTGCGGTTGGTGCTGGAGATCACCACTTCGCCGTCCCCGGGCACGCCGTTGTGCGAGCCCACGCACGGCCCGCAGCCGGAGGTGATGAAGGTGGCGCCGGCCTCGGCCAGGATCCCGGCCGTGCCATCCGCCAGCGCGGCGTTGAAGACGCGCCGCGAGGCCGGCGCGATGATCAGGCGCACCCCCGGCGCCAGGCGCCGGCCTTTGAGCACCTCGGCCGCGGCCTGCAAATCCTCCAAGCGGCTGTTGGTGCACGAACCGATGAAGGCGTAGTGGATGCGCCGGCCGCGCACGCTCGCCACCGGCTGCACCTGGTCCGGCGCGTGCGGCACGCTCACCTGCGGCGTCAGCGCGGAGACGTCGAAGGCCAGCCGGCGCGCATACTCCGCGTCGGGATCAGGCTGCAGGGCCTCGGCCGACCCCTCCAGGCCCGCGCCGTCCACCAGGCCGGCCTTGGCGCCCATCTCGGCCACCATGTTGGCCAGCACCATCCGGCCGGCCAGGGTCAGGGCCCGCACGGCCTCGCCCGCAAACTCCAGGGCCTGGTAGTTGGCGCCGTCCGCGCCCAACAGGCCGGTCAGGAAAAGGATCAGGTCCTTGGCCGTGACGCCCGGCCGCAGCCGGCCATTTAGCTCCACACGGATGGTGGCTGGCACCTTGAGCCACGTCCGCCCGGTGAGCCAGGCGCCGGCCAGGTCGGTCGAGCCGACGCCGATCGCCAGCGCCCCCACCGCCCCGGCGGTCGGCGTGTGCGAGTCGGCCCCCAGGAATAGATCGCCCGGGCCGACGTGGCCGTTCTCCACCAGCAGTTGATGGCAGATCCCGTCGCCGACATCATACAAGCGGCAGCCGGTCTCCTGGGCGAAGGTCCGCATCAACTGGTGCAGATTGGCGATGCGCTCGGTCGGGGCCGGGGCGGCGTGGTCGATGACCAGCGTCACCCGCGCCGGGTCCCACAGCCGTTGGCCGCCCATGGCGCGGAAGGCCTGGATCGCGAGCGGCGCGGTGGCGTCGGTGGCCATGGCGCCGTCCACGCGCACCACCGCGATCTCGTTCGGGCGCACGGCGTGGCCGGCGTGCCGCGAGATGATCTTCTCGGCCAGGGTCTGGGCGAAGCCGCTCATGCGTTTAGGCGGTAGAGCTTGCCCGGCAGGGCGCGGCCCAAAAGCGCCTCCATTGCGCGCGAGACGGCGGCCACGCGCTCCCCGTCGACGCCGGTCTTGACCCCCATCGCCTCCAGCATGTGGACGGTGTCCTCGGTGGCGATGTTGCCGGTGGCGCCCGGGATGAACGGGCAGCCCCCCAACCCGCCGAAGGCGCTGTCAAAGTGATGGACGCCGGACTTGAGGGCCGAGAGGAGGTTGGCCAGGCCCATGCCGCGGGTGTCATGCAAGTGCAGGACGATCGGCACCGGCGCCGACATCGGGCGCAGCTCCTGGACCAGCCGCCGGACCTGCTGCGGGTTCGCCATCCCGGTCGAGTCCGCCAGGGCGAGCTCGTCCACGCCCAGCGCCAGCAGGCGCCGCGCCAGGCCCACCACCCGGCGCGCCTCCACGGCGCCCTCATCGGCGCAGCCGAAGGCGCATTGAATCCCGGCGCGCACGGCCAGGCCGTGGGCGCGCGCCAGCTGCACCATCGGCGCCAGCTGCTCCAGGGCGGCCTCCACCGAGACGCCGGCGTTCTTCTGGCTGTGGGTCTCGCTGGCCGAGAGCGAGACGTCCACCTGGCCCAGGCCGGCCGCCACGGCCCGCTCCACGCCTTTGAGGTTGAGCGCCAGGCCGCTGTAGACGACGCCCGGCCGGCGCGTGATCCGCCGGCAGACGTCGTCGGCGTCGGCCATCTGCGGCACGCGCTGCGGGTTGACGAAGGACGCCACCTGCAGACGGCGCAGCCCGCTTTCGGACAGGGCGTCGATCAGCCGGACCTTGGTGTCAGTGGGGACGGTGACCGTCTCGCTCTGCCAGCCGTCGCGCGGGCCGACCTCCACGATCTCGACGGTCGGCGACAGGGTCGGCACGTCCAGCGACTCGCTGCGCCGCCAGAGCCGATTGTGATAGAGCAGCGGCGTATCGGCGCCGCTGGCGTCCGTGGCCAGAACTTCGCCCACGAAGAGCGTGTGGTCGCCGCCATCGTAGGCGCGCCACACCCGGCAGTCCAGCCAGCACAGCACGCCCGGCAGGAGCGGGCTGCCCGTCTGGGCGGCGGTCGTCTCGAGGCCGGCGAAGCGGTCCGTCAGGTCCGGCTTCAGGCCCGCGAAGCGCAGGCCGTAGTCGAGCTGGTGCATGCTGAGGACATTCACGGCGAAGATGCCGCTCTGCTCGATGGCGGTGTGGGTGTAGAGCTTCTTGACCACGCCGATGGACACCAGCGGCGGGTCCAGGCTGACACTGCTGAACGAGCTGACCGTCAGCCCCAGGCGCTGCCCGTTGAAGAGCGTGGTGACGACGGTGACGCCGCTGGCAAACTGGGCCAGCGCTTGTTTGAAGTCCTGGGCGCTGACGGCCATCACGCCTCCGCCTG
Organism: Anaerolineales bacterium; assembly: GCA_016789165.1. Classification (GTDB taxonomy): domain Bacteria; phylum Chloroflexota; class Anaerolineae; order Anaerolineales; family UBA6663; genus SpSt-583. The sequence continues at coordinate 4,235 of JAEURL010000697.1, forward strand.
CGGAGCGAACAGGTCACGCTTGTTGAAGGGCGCGGTCAGGAAGCGCAGGAAGACTTTGCCCGGCGTCAGCCACGCGATGGTCAGCTCCCCGCGCAGCACGCGCTCGACGATGAAGGGCGCCACGGTTTCGACGCGCTCGGCCAGGATGTTGAAGACGCGCTGGGCGCTTTGCCAGGCCGCCGGCCGGCCGCTGTACTGGCCCACCAGCATGTCGGTCGTAACCATGCCGGGGCTGATGGTGCCGATCTTCACCGGCAGGTCCCGCGCGTCCAGGCGGACCGCGCGCGTGAAGAAGCGCACGGCGGCCTTGGTGCTGCCGTAGAGGCCCAGGCCGACGCGGGCCCGGCCGTTGCTGCCGAAGCCCTCGAAGTTGTACACGGCGCCGCCGCCCGGCTGGGCGGCCAGACCCAGCAGCGCGACCTTGCACCCGTACAGCATGCCGGTCAGGTTGGTCTCCACCACGCTGCGCAGCACGTCCGGCGGCTGCTCCCAGAACGGGATATCGGGGTGGGCCAGGCCGGCGTTGTTGATCCACACATCCACGCGCCCGAAACGCTGGACGGCCGCCGCCCACAACGCCTGGACCTGCTCGAACTGCGTCACGTCGCAGGGCTGGCCGAGCACTCGCTGCGGGTCGTGGCGCGCGGCCAGGCGGTCCACCGCCGGCTCCACGGCCGCCGCCGACCGGCCGCTGATGACGACCGCGCAGCCCTGCTTCAAAAACTCATCCGCCAGCCCGTA
>JAEURL010000703.1 GCA_016789165.1 Anaerolineales bacterium
GGATGGACGCCTTGTACGCCCAGGTGGCGGCGCGGGTGGCCGAGGCGGAGGCGCTGGGCGAGCCCGAGGCCCTCACCTTCGCGGCCATCCGCGCGCTGGCCCACGCCGCCGCCGGCCGGCCACTCACGGAGGCGCCGGCCCCCGCCTTCAGCCGCCCCGCCCCGCCGCGCCTGACCGAGCACTGGTTCTGTTGAGCGGAGCCCACCGCCGGCCAGGTTGGCCGCCTCGAAGAACAGGCACCAGGATAAGGGACCCGCTCCGCGGGTCCCTTATCGTTTAACTCACCCAGTCCAGCCAGCGATACCATAGCTCGGCCAGCGGCAGGAACCACGGCCGGCCGTCGTAGAGGCCCAGCGGCGCGCCTGGAAACGGGATCTCGGCGAAGGGGTTGTCTACGGCCTGGCCGCTGAGGGTGTCCGCCAGGCGCGCGCCCAGGTAGGTTGCCAAGGCCACGCCGTGGCCGGCGTAGCCCAGCGCGTAATACAGCCCGTCCACCTGCCCGGCGTGCGGCATCAGGTCAAAGGCGAAATCCAGCGTGCCGCCCCAGACGTGGCTGACCGGCGCGCCGGCCAGCTGCGGAAAGACCTGGGCCATCTCGCGCTGCAGGATGGCCGCGCTCTCGCGCACCGTGGCCGGCGTCTCCGGGAAGAAGGCCGCGCGCCCGCCAAACAGCAGGCGGTTATCGGGGGTCAGCCGGTAATAGTGCAGGAAATTCCTGGAATCGAAGATCATGCGCCGGTGCGGGATCAGGGTCCGCGCCTGCTCCGGCTCCAGCGGCTCGGTGACGATGATGTACGAGCCGATCGGCACGATCTTGCGCTGCAGGGCCGGCGTGGCCCGGCCGGTGTGGCCGCTGGTGGCCGCCACCACGTGCTGGGCCGTGAGGGAGCCGCGCGCCGTGCGCAGCCGGAAGCCGGCCCCGGTGCGTTCCACGCTTTCCACCCCTGCGCCCGCGTACAGCCGCGCGCCCGCCCGGTCCGCCGCGCGCGCCAGGCCGGCCACGAAGCGCGCCGGATTGAGGCCGGCGCTGGCCGGGTCCATCAGGCCGCCGTGATAGCGGCCGGAGTCCACCTCGGCCCGCAGGTCCGCTTTGGCGATCAGGCGCACGGGGTGGTTGAACTCGCGCGCCATCACCTCCGCCGAGCGCTCGAAGCCGCGCTGATGCGCGGGCTTGCACGCCACCTCCAGGTGGCCGGCGCGCGCGAAGTCGCAGGCAATGCCCTCCTCGCGGACCACGGCCTCCACCTCGGCGATGGCGGCCAGCGAGGCCGCGAACAGGCGCCGGGTCAGGTCCCGCCCGTAGCGCGCGAAAAGCTCGCCGGCCCCCACCTTCAGGCCGCTCAGCGTCATCCCGCCGTTGCGCGAGCTGGCCCCCCAGCCGATGGTCTCGGCCTCCAGCACCGCCACGCGCGCGCCGCGCCGGGCCAATCCGCGCGCCGCCATCAGGCCCGTGATGCCGCTGCCGATCACGGCCACGTCCACGGCCTCGGCCCACACGCCGCTATAGCCGGCCGGCATCGTCGTCGTCTCCCACCAGAAAGGTGTTTCGTGGATCATGCGGCCTCCCGTCGGCTGAGTGCCGGCCCGATAGTTCTGTTGGGTGTGACTGGCCGCGGCGAGTGCTCGCCGCGCTGCCGAAAGGCGCCCCGCCACCGGGGTTGCAGTTCGCTCCGGACCAACCGCCGGCCTCGCTTAGTTTACCCTGCCCGGGTTTTCGGGCCTTGGCCGGCCAATTTGACAGATGGGCGCCGGGCTTCTAGAATTTAACAGAAGTATTTTTGACTTATTGAGCCGGATTGCCGGCCAGTCCCGTGAAGGCGGCCCCGATGCAGAGCACGCGCCAAGCCATCCTGGAGTATCTCAAGAAGAACGGCCACGCCACCGTGGACGACCTGGCCGGCCATCTGGCGCTGACCCCGGTCACCGTGCGCCACCACCTGGACATCTTGCGCTCGGAGAACCTGGTGGGCGAGCCCATCATCCGCCACCGCACGTCGCGCGGCCGGCCGCAATACGTCTTCACTCTGACCGACCAGGCCTCGGCGCATTTCCCCAAGAACTACGACGACCTGGCCACCAAGCTGCTGGACGAGGTCCGCGCCCAGGGCGGCGAGCAGCTGGTCAACGTCATCTTCGCCGGCGTGGCCGCGCGCCTGAGCGGCGAGGCCCCCGCCCCGCCGCCCGACGAGCCGCTGGCCGCGCGCCTGGATCGTGCCGTGGGTTTCCTCAACAGCCGCGGCTATGTGTCGCACTGGGAGCTGACGGAGGAGGGCGTCCTCCTCCACACCTGCAACTGCCCGTATGAGGCGCTGGCCCAGCGGCACCCGGAACTGTGCCACATGGACCTCGTCCTGGTGGGCAACCTGCTCGGGTGCGTGCCGCAGCGCGTGAGCCGGCTGGCGCAAGGCGAGGCCAGCTGCGCGTACTTGTTCAAAGAGCTTATCACTCATTAAAGCAGACAATTTTCTGCTTATTTGACTCTTTTCCGCGTCTTGAATACAATCCAAGTAACCCTAGATTAGGAGAGATCCCGGATGTCTGACCTGCTCATGCCCGTTACGCCCGGTGAGGTGGAGACTGAGACTGTGGTGACCCTGCTGCCGGCGGCGGCGGCCAAGTTGAAGGGCCTGCTGTCCGAGCGCAATCTGACCGCGCACGGCCTGCGTGTGTTTGTCTCCGGCGGTGGCTGCTCGGGCATGCAATATGGCATGGCCATCGAGAAAGAGCCCAGCGAGTTCGATGCCGTTTTCGAGCAGGAAGGCGTGCGCGTCTTCGTCGATCCGACCTCGATGATGTACCTGGGCGGCGCGTCCATCGATTACGTGGATAACCTGATGGGCGGCGGCTTCCGCATCGACAACCCGAACGCCGTGGCCACCTGCGGCTGCGGGCATTCGTTCCGCACCCAGGGGCAGGCCGCCCAGGGCCAGGCCTCCGGCGGCGGCTGCGGCTGCCACTGAGTCGGCCGCCCGGCGCGGATGGCGCAGCGCTACTTCTCGGTCGACGAGGCCAACGGCCTGCTGGACACCGTGCGGCCGTTGATGAGCGCCATCCTGGCGGCGCGCCAGGTGATCGTCGACGCCCAGCCCGCCCTTTGGCCGATGCTGGAGAGGGCCGTCGGCAACGGCGGCAGCCAGAAGGCCGGCACCCTGCTGGCGCAGTTTGAAATCATCCAGAACGGCGTCCGCCGCCTGCAGGCGCTGGGCGTCGAAGTGAAAGACATCAACCAGGGGCTGGTGGATTTTCCAGCCAAGCGCGGCGGCCGGGACGTGTATCTGTGCTGGCGCTATGATGAGCCCAGCATCACCCACTGGCACGATCTCGACGCCGGCTTCGCCGGCCGGCAGCCGTTGTAAGCGCCGCCCGTCCCCGGATAGCCACCGTCCCCGCCGACCTCTGATAGCGCACGCCGAGGGGTCTGGGCGGGGACGTTTGTTGCCGGGCCGGCCGCCGCAGGAGTAAGCAGCGTGGGTTTCTCCCTTCCCTTTTTCAACAAACAACAGCGCACCAGTCCCATCGTCTGGCTGGACCTGGGCGACCTGGGCGACCTGGTGAACCCGGCCGGCCCGCACGAGCAGTGGCAGGACCACGGCCTGGGCCTGCTGCGCACCATCCTGCACCAGAACGGCGTGCTGACCGACATGTTCTCCACGCGCCAGTGCACCAGCTGGGACCAGGTGAAGGCCAAGCTGCGCGGCTACGCGATGCTGATCATGAACGTGCGCTCGTACACCTATCCGGTGGCCTACCGCGCGGCCAAGCTCTTCAAAGAGGTCAACCCGCGCGGGCTGGTGCTGGCCGGCGGCATGCACGCCACCGTGGCCCTGGACGAGATGGAGGCCGTGCCCGAGTTCGACAAGATCGTCCAGGGGCCGGGCGAGCTGACCATCGTCGACCTGGTTAAGGACCCGGCCCGCTTCCCGCGCGTGGTGCTCGGCCAGGGCGCCAAGAGCATGGCCGAGTGGCCGATGATTGACCGGACCCTGTGGCCCAAGCCGGCCTCCTGGAAGCTGGCGCGCAAATTCCACTGGCCGCTCGAGCCGGAGTGCGGCTGGGGCCCGCCGCCGGTGGTCACCCTGATCACCAGCCGCGTCTGCCCGTGGCAGTGCGTGTTCTGCAACGAAAACTCGTACATCCCCAACATGGGCCGCCGGCCGGTGGACCAGGTCATCGACGAGCTGAACTACCTGGACGCCAAGTACGGCGTCGGCTCGCTGGTCATCCACGATTCGATGTTCTTCCAGAACCCGTCCTGGCTGGAGGAATGGCTCGAGAAGTACCCGCGCAAGGCGCGCAAGCGGTGGCCGTACTGGGCGGCCGGCCGCGCCGACACGGTGCGCCAGTGGCCGGAGCTGTTCGCGGCCCTGATCAAGGAGACCAACTGGAACACGGTCTCCATCGGTTTTGAGAGCGGCAGCGACCGGGTGCTGAAGATCCTCAACAAGGAATGCACCGAGGAAGACAACTACTTCGCCATCGATTTGCTGACCCGCATCGGCGACGAGCTGGAGGCGCAGGGCCGGAAAGCGCCGGTCTTCTGGAGCAACATCATGCTCGGCATCCCGGGCGAGACGCCCGAAGACGCCTTCAAGACCATGCGCATGGTCAAGTACACCAAGCGCATCATGCCCTCGATCTCGTTCTACGCCCCCTACCCCGGCTCGGCCCTGGGCTATCAACTCATCGCCGAAGGCAAGAGCCGCATGTCGAAGGAAAACTACCACCGCTTCCCGGACGAC
>JAEURL010000705.1 GCA_016789165.1 Anaerolineales bacterium
GTGTCGGTCGGGTCAACTGGCGCGGCGGTCGGCGGGAGGGCCGTGGCCGTGGGCGGGGCCATGGTGGGCGCGACGAGGGCCGGCGGCGCGCAGGCGGCCAGGAGCAGGCTCACAATCAACACGCCAAACGATAAGCGCAATCCGGTTTTCCCAGGCATAAGGTCCCCATCTGGCGGCCGGCCGGCCCGGCCGCCGGGGCGATCATACCGCAGCGGAGGGCGGCTGACAGGCTTGGCGGCCGGCCGGGAGCCGGCTGTCGGCTGCGGCGCGCCGGCCGCCTGTATAATCCAGAGCAGGTTTTCACGTTCTCAGGAGCCCCCACAATGACCAATCGGCTGGACCTTCCCGATCCCACCATCACGGCCGCCGGCAAGGGCGTCACCGGCATGGAATACAAGATCATCGGCAGCACCCTGCAAGCCGTGATCCTGGAGCTGGACCCCGGCGAGACCGTCTACTCCGAAAGCGGCGGCATGGCCTGGATGAGCGCCAACGTCGATATGAAGACCAGCGGCCGCGGCGGCGGGCTGGGCGGCATCTTCAAGCGCGCCGTCTCCGGCGAGAGCCTGTTCCTGGTGGAGTACACCAGCCTGAACGGCAAGGGCATCGTGGCCTTCGCCTCGGACTTCCCCGGCAAGATCGTGCCCCTCAGCCTGGCCGAAGGCCAGCAGATGATCTGCCAGAAGACGGCCTTCCTGTGCGCCGAAAAGACCGTGGGCCTGGACGTCCATTTCCGCCGCAAGCTGGGCGCCGGCATCTTCGGCGGCGAGGGCTTCATCATGCAGAAGCTGACCGGCCCCGGCGTGGCCTTCGTGTGCCTGGACGGTGAAATCGTCGAGTACACGTTGGAGCCCAACCAGGTGCTCAAGGTGGATACCGGCCACGTGGCCATGTACGAGCCGAGCGTGAGCTTCGACGTGGAGATGGTCAAGGGCGTCACCAACATCCTGTTTGGCGGCGAGGGCCTCTTCCTGGCCACCCTGCGCGGGCCGGGCCGCGTCTGGCTGCAGACCATGCCCACCCAGAACCTGGCCAAGGCCATCATCCCCTACATGCCCACCGCTTCGAGCAGCTAGCCCGACCGCGGACCGCGTCACTTCTACCCGCTATGCGCCGGCGTCTCTCCTGGCCGCTTACGTTCCTGCTCGTCCTGCTGGCCGCCTGCGGGCCGGCCACGCCCACCGCGCCTGAGCCGGCCGGCCCAGCCGTGGCGCTGGCCGACTGCGTCCTGGCCGCGCCGGGCAGCGCCGGCCAGGTGGACGCCCGCTGCGGGACTCTGGCCGTGCCCGAGGACCGCGCCCGGCCGGACGGCCGCCAGATCAGCTTGCGCGTGGCCGTGGTGCCGGCCGTCAGCCGCAGCCCGCGCCCGGACCCGCTCTTCCTGCTGGCCGGCGGCCCAGGCCAGGCGGCCACCGAGGCCTTCCCGGCCATGATCGGAGCCTTCGAGCAGGTCAACCAGGCCCGCGATATCGTCCTGGTGGACCAGCGCGGCACGGGCGGGTCCAACCCGCTGCGCTGCCTGGACCCGAACGACGAGAGCGTGCTGGACGAGGCCGCCGTGACTGCCCTGCTCCAGGCCTGCCCGGAGAAGCTCAACGCCGATCTGCGGCAGTACACCACCGAGATCGCCATGCGCGACCTGGACGCGGTGCGGGCGGCGCTGGGCTACGAGCAGATCAACCTGTACGGCGCGTCGTACGGCACGCGGGCCGCGCTGACCTACCTGCGCCTGTACCCGGACCGCGTGCGCACCCTGATCCTGGACTCGGTGGTGGACGCGGACTTCCGGCTGCTGCTGAACGCGTCGCGCGATGGCCAGCGCGCCTTGGAGCTGGCCTTCGCGCGCTGCCAGGCCGAGGCCG
>JAEURL010000005.1 GCA_016789165.1 Anaerolineales bacterium
CGCAGGCGTGCCAACACCGGCTGGATGGGTTGGCGATCCGGCATCACGGTGCTGACGTAGTAACCGTCGCCGCCGTAGGCCAGGCCCAGCATGGTGAGCGCGGCGGTGAGGGCTTCGGCCGCCGCGGCCTGATCCTGGCGCGCTTGGGCCGCCGCGGCCGCCTTGAGCGCCGGCGCGGCCAAGTCCTCCCATACCGGCCGCCACAGCCGGAAGGAGCGCAGCCGGCGGGCGACGACCGCCATCAGGGCCGGGTCCAGGCCGAGGTTGGCCAGGATGGCGCGCGCCTGGGGCGTGTTGAGGAAGATGTTGCCCAGGCCCAGGCGCAGACCGAACTCGGCCAATTGGACCGGCGGGCCGGAGAGCATGGCGCCGCCGCGCGTAGTGACCGGGCCGGCCAGGCCCAGGGATTTAACAAAGGCGGGAAAGGAAGTGGTGTCCAGGGGCGCCGCCGTCACTCGCCGCCTCCTCGTCGCCGCGGATGGCGATCACTCAATAGCGCGGCACGCGCGGATCCACCTCGACGGACCAGGCGTCGATGCCGCCGCGCAAGTTGTACACCCGCTGGAAGCCCCGCGTCTGCAGATAGCGGGCCACCTGCCAGCTCCGCACGCCGCTGTGGCACTGGAGCACGATCTCGGCCGCCGGGTCAAGCTCGGCCACCCACTCCGCCAGGCGGCTCATGGGCTTCAGCACGGCGCCCGGGATGCGGCAGAACTGCCACTCGTGCGGCTCGCGCACATCGACCAGCAGCGGCGGGTCGGGCTGGCGCAGGCGCTCGGCCAGCGCGCGGGCCGTGATCTCCGGGACCATATCAGACCAGCGGGATCGGCGTGATCACCAGGACGAACAACAGCAGGGCCGTCAGCGCCAGCAGCTGGCGAACCGGGTCCAGCTCGGTGATCTGGTCGAGCGGCTCGGCGTAGGTGCGGCCCAGCAGGAAGATCAGGCCCGCCCACAGCCACCAGCCATTCCAGAAGAAGCCCAGGCTGATCAGCACCACCAGGATGACGGGCAGCAGCAGGCGTGCGCGGCGGCCGGCCAGGACGTACAGGGCGTGGCCGCCGTCCAGCTGGCCGGCCGGGATCAGGTTCAGGCCGGTCACCAGCAGGCCGGCCCAGCCGGCCCAGGCGGTCTGGTTGAGGTAGACGTCCACGCCGCCGGCCTGCGTGAACTGGCCGAGCAGATAGAAGCGCAGCATGAAGAGCCAGTGCGGGAGCCCGTCGGTGGCGGCCGGCGCGGGCAGCCACTGGCCAAACAGCAGGTACTTGAGCGCGATGTAGAGCAGCGAATTGCCCTCGAAGCCGCTCACCTGCCCCAGCGGGATCGGCCGGACCTGGGAGGTGGCCAGCCCGTAAATCAGCACCGGCACGGCCACCAGGAAGCCGGCCAGCGGGCCGGCCACGCCGATGTCCAGCAGCACGCGCCGGTTGGTGGGCGGGGCCTTGAGCTGGATAAAGGCCCCCAGCGTGCCAAACAGGCTGAACGGGAACGGGATGAAATACGGCAGGGTCACGGCCACCTTGTGGTAGCGGGCGGCGAAGTAGTGGCCCAGCTCGTGCGCGCCCAGGATGGCGAGCAGGCTCACCAGGAAGGGCCAGCCGGAGGCCATGACCCGCAGCCAATCCAGCCAGGTCGCCGGCGCCTGGCCGGCGTAGCTGTACAGCCCGCCGGTGAGCAGCATGCTCAGGATGGTCAGCCCCAGGAGCACGGCGTTGATCCACGGGCGCGTGGGCGTGGGCGTGATCACGCCCGGCACGGCCAGCACCAAGTGGGCGGCGCCGGCCTTGCGGAAGAGCGGGGTATAGCCGAGCGGCCGGAACTGCTCGGCCGCAAAGGCGTAGGCCTCCTGGGAGTCGCGGAACAGCTGGCCGCTGAACCGCACGGCGAAGACGTCGTTCGGGCCGCCGTAGGTGGTGTCAGCCAGAGTCATAAACTGCGCCACGATCGGGCGCAGCGCGGCGGCTTCCACTAGAGCTGATTTCTTTGAAGCGTCCATACCTATCCAGGTCAAGCCCCCGGCCGGCGCAGGCCCGGCCGGGGGCGGCAATAGGCGGGGATGAATGGGAGTCGAACCCACCTACCGCCTCGGAGAGACGGCACAGCGATTTTGAAGACCGTGGCCACCACCGGATGACATCCATCCCCGCGATGATTTTACCAAACGCCGGCCCCGCCGGTTGACGCTGGACCCGCATCGCTTACAATCCGAGCATCCCGTCCCCGGAGCCGCGCATGCGTCTCGCTGGAAAATGTGCCTTGATCACGGGCGGCGGCCGCGGCATCGGCCGGGCCGTGGCGCTCGGTTTCGCGCGCGAAGGCGCGGCCGTGGCCGTCGCCGCCCGCACCCCGGCCGAGGTGGAGCAGACGGCGGCCGAGGTCCGCGCCCTGGGCCGCGTGGCCCTGCCCCTGGTGTGCGATGTCAGCGACGAGGCCGCGGTGAAGGCGGCCCTGCAGGCGGCCCTGGCCGAGTTCGGCCGGCTGGACGTCCTGGTGAACAACGCCGGCGTCGGCAGCGTCCGCCCTATCCACGGGCTCACCCGCGCCTCGTGGGACCACGCCCTGGCCGTCAACCTCACCGGCACCTTTCTGTGCACCAAGCACGCCTGGAAAGCCATGCAGCGCCAGGGCGGCGGCGCCATCGTCAACATCGCCTCGCTGGCCGGCCGGCGCGGCGTGGCCCACATGGCCGCCTACTCGGCCAGCAAGTGGGGCCAGATCGGCTTCACGCTGTCGGCGGCCGAGGAGGGCAAACCCCTGGGCATTCGCGTCAACGCGGTGGCGCCCGGCAAGGGCGATACCGCCATGCGGGCGGCCGTGGTCGAGGACAAGTCCCGCCTGTTGAAAGCCGAGGACCACGTGGGCGTGTGCGTTTTCCTGGCCTCGGACGAGGCCCGCTATATCACCGGCCAGGTGATCGAGGTAGATTACTTCTAATGACAGGCTCCCCCCATCTCATTATCTTGAACCCAGCCGCCGGCCGCGGCGCCGCCGGGCAGGCCGCACCGATCATTGCGCGGCGCCTGGCCGAGCTCGGGCTGGCCTTTGACCTGGTGCAGACCGAGCGGCCGGGCCACGCCCAGGAGCTCGCGCGCCGGGCCGGCGCGGACGGCTACCAGGTGGTGGCCGCCGCCGGCGGCGACGGCACCGTCAACGAGGTGCTCAACGGCCTGCTGGAGGCGCGGCCGGACGGCCAGCCGCCCGCCGCCGGGCCGGCGCT
>JAEURL010000016.1 GCA_016789165.1 Anaerolineales bacterium
CGCGCCGGCATCCCCACCTACGTGCGCCCCGGCCCGGCCGTGCGCGCCTTCATGCACCTGGTCTCCTACGCCCGCAACCTGGAGGTGCTGTACGAGACCCCGCGCGACATCCCGGTGGAGATCAAGCTCGACCAGCGCAAGGTGAACGACCTGCTGGCGGCGGCGCCGGCCGAGGGCGAGCCGGTCCTGTCTGAGGCGGCCTCCAAGACCCTGCTCAGCGCCTACGGCATCCCGGTCATCCAGCCCCTGGACGCCCGCTCCGCCGACGAGGCCGCCCGGCTGGCCAAGGAGATGGGCTTCCCGGTGGTGCTCAAGGTGCTCTCGCCGCAGATCACCCATAAGACCGACGTGGGCGGCGTGGTGCTCAACCTGCAGACCGAGGCCGAGGTGCGGGCCGCCTTCGACCGGATCGTGGCCTCCGCCAAGGCCAAGCGCCCGGACGCGGACGTGCAGGGCGTGACCGTGCAGAAGATGGTGGACACGCGCAACGGCACCGAGCTGATCGTGGGCACCAAACGCGACCCGGTCTTCGGGTCGATCCTGCTGGTGGGCATGGGCGGCATCACGGCCGAGCTGTTCAAGGACCGCGCTCTGGGCCTGCCGCCGCTCAACGAGCGCCTGGCGCGGCGCATGCTGGAGTCGCTCAAGTCCTGGCCGCTGCTCAAGGGCTACCGCGGCCGGCCCGGCGCGAACCAGGATAAGCTGATCGAGATCCTGATGCGCTTCTCCTATCTGGTGGCCGACCATCCCGAGATCACGGAGCTGGACATCAACCCGCTGCTGGCCACCCCCACCGACATCGTGGCCCTGGACGCGCGCGTGGTGGTGGACCGCCACTATCAGCCGGGCGGCCGGCGCTTCGCCCACCTGGCCATCCGCCCTTACCCGGAGGAGTTCACCCGGCCGGGCACCCTGCCGGACGGCACGCCGCTGGTCCTGCGCCCGCTCAAGCCCGAGGACGAGCCGCTCTGGCGCGGGCTGCTCGGGCGCTGCTCGGCCGAGACCATCCGCTTCCGCTTCCGCTACCTGTTCAAGGAAGCCACGCACGATATGGCGCGGCGCTTCGTCTTCACGGACTATGACCGCGAGATGGCGATCATGGCCGAGATCGAGGAAGGCGGCGAGCGCCAGTTCATCGGCGCGGTGCGGCTGGTGTCTGACCCCACCGGCGAGAGCGTGGAGTACGCGGCCCTGGTGGAGGACGCCTGGCAGGGGCGCGGCGTGGGCGGGCTGCTCACGGACTACGGCCTGGAGGTCGCCCGGCGCTGGGGCTTCAAGCGCGTCACGGCCGAGACCACGCACGACAACGTGCGCATGATCCGGGCCCTGCAGAAGCGCGGCTTCCACATGGTCAAGAGCGAGGGCAGCGAGGTCCTGTACCTGCTGCAGCTGTGAGCGGGCGGCGCGGGCCTGCCTGAAGGCAGTCTTATCACCGGTCGGGTGCTGGCGGAGCCGGCGCCCGGCCGGTTTTGCGTCTGGGCCGGAAAGTTGAACCTGCGTCGGGCGGGGCCGGTATCCCCTGGGGAGAACACTCATGCCAAAGGTGCAAGAAACGGCCGGCGCCGTGCTGGCCAACATCGGCCAGGTGAGCGTGGGCCAGGCCGGCCCGGCCGAGCTGCTGCTGGTGGCCCTGCTGACCGGCGGGCACGTGCTGATCGAAGACGTGCCCGGCCTGGGCAAAACCACCCTGGCCAAGGCCCTGGCCCGTTCGCTGGGCTGCGCGTTCCGGCGCCTGCAGTTCACGCCGGACCTGCTGCCGTCTGATATCACGGGCGTCAACGTCTTCAACCAGCGCAGCGGCGAGTTCGAGTTCCGGCCCGGCCCGCTCTTCGCCCAGGTGCTCCTGGCCGACGAGATCAACCGCGCCGGCCCGCGCACCCAGAGCGCCCTGTTGGAGGCGATGGAGGAGCGCCAGGTGACCGTGGACGGCGTCACCCGGCCGCTGCCCGAGCCTTTCCTGGTGCTGGCCACCCAGAACCCCATCGAGCTGGAAGGGACCTTCCCGCTGCCGGAGGCCCAGCTGGATCGGTTCCTGCTGCGCGTAGGGCTGGGCTACCCGGAGGCGGAGGCCGAGCGCGCCATCCTGCGGCGCTTCCGCGACGCCGACCCGCTGGCCGGCCTGCAGCCCGTGGCCGCGGCGGAAGCCGTGCTGGACCTCGGCCGGCAGTGCCGGGCCGTCTACGTCAGCCCGGCCGTCGAGACCTACCTGCTCAACCTGGTGCGCGCCACCCGGTCGGCGGCCGCCTTTGCGCTGGGCGCCAGCCCGCGCGCCTCGCTGGCCCTCTACCGCGCCGCCCAGGCGCGGGCGGCGTTGCGCGGCCGGGCCTACGTCCTGCCCGATGACGTGCAGGCCCTGGCCGAACCCGTGCTCGCCCACCGCCTGATCCCGTCGCAGGCGGCCCGCCTGCGCAACCGTTCGGTGAGCGAGGCCCTGGCCGAAGTAAGCGCCCAGGTGCCGGTGCCGGTGGAAGAGCGCTGGTCGGAGCCGGCCGCGGCATGAGAGGCCGGGCGGCCTACCTGATCCTGCCGCTGCTGGCGGCGCTGACCGTGGCGCTGCGCAGCCCGGCCCTCTTCCTGCTCACCGTCCTGCTGGCCCTGGCAGCCGGCGTCACCGAAGTCTGGGCGCGCTACTGCCTGGCCGGCGTCAGTTACGCGCGCCGGCTTGGCGCGGACCGGCTGGCCTTCGGCGAAGAGACCGAGCTGTGGGTGGAGGTGGTGAACGCCAAGCCGCTGCCCCTGGCCTGGCTGCGCGTCGAAGACGAAATCCCGGAAGGCTTGCGGCTGCGCGAGACGGAGCTGGCGCCGGCCAGCGCCCCCGGCCGGCGGACCCTGACCCAATATCTCAACCTGCGCTGGTACGAGCGCGTGCGGCGGCGCTACCGGCTGGTGGGCGCCCAGCGCGGCGCGCACCGGCTCGGCCCGGCCCGGCTGGCCTCCGGCGACCTGTTCGGCGTGCGCACCCAATCCGCCGAGGCGCCGGCCACTCAGACGGTGCTGGTCTATCCGCGGCTGGTGCCCGTGGCCGAGCTGGGCTTGCGGCCGGCCCGGCCGTTTGGCGAGGGCAAGGCCCCGCGCCGCGTGCTGACCGACCCGCTGCGGGTGGCCGGCGCGCGGCCGTATCTCCCCGGCGACAGCCTGCGCCACATCCACTGGAAGGCCACGGCCCGCCAGGGGACGCTGCAAACCAAGCGCTTCGAGCCGAGCGCCGATCCGCACCTGGTGATCGCCTTGAACGGCCAGACCCTGGAGTGGGCCCAGGGCGGGGTGCTCCCGGAGCTGTTTGAGGCCGGCGTCACGGCGGCGGCCTCGCTGGCCCTGGCCGGGCTGGAGGCCGGCCGGCCGGTGGGCTTGCTCACCAACGCCGCGCTGGCCGGCAGCCACTGGCGCGTGCGCGTGCCGCCGGCCCGCCACAGCGCGCAGACCACGCGCCTGCTGGAGATCCTGGCCCAGCTGACCGTGTTCACCCTGGCGCCCTTCGAGACCATGTTGGCGGCCGAACAGCCGCGCCTGCCCTACGGGGCCACC
>JAEURL010000027.1 GCA_016789165.1 Anaerolineales bacterium
GCGCCTCTTCCCCCACGCGCAGCGCTACCTCCAGCACACAAGCCTGTATCGCACCGAGGCCGACGCGCTCACCATCTGGCGCGCCCTGGCCCGGCAGTCTGGCGTTCAACCGGCCGGCGGGCTGGGCCTGGACGGCCCCGGTGTCACGCTGTCCAAAATCCGGGATCTGGGCCTGGTCCGTTACACGGTTGGCGTGCGGATATGGCCCGCGGCCGGCAGGATGTCCGTCATGTTCCAACAGACGCTCTTCCTCCTGCCCTGAGCGCCGGCCGGCTACGGCGCCGGCGGCAGGCCGAATTGCGTCCGCTCATCCGGCGTCAACTCGCGCCAGACGAAATGCTCGCGGGCATATGCGATCAGGTCGGCCGTGGTCTGCCACATGCGGCGGATGAACACATTGTCGGGGCTGACGTGGCCGATGGAGATGAATTGCCCGTCCGGGGAGACATCCCCGTAGCTATCGCCGTCATTGGCCAACTGCATGACGACGGCGCCATCCGCGGCATTGAGGACGAACTGCATGCCGGACCCAAAGCCCACCAGCCGTTGGCCATTCGGCGACCAGAACAAGTCCCAGAGCTCATTGGCCGGCGTCGCGAAGGTCTGCCGCAGTTCCCAGGTCTGGGCATCGTAGAGGCGGATCGCGCCGCTGGCGTAAGCCACCGCCAGCCAGCGCCCGTCCGGTGACCAGACCCCCGGCCGGGATTGGCCCAGGTCGCTGGCGATCTCGTGCACCAGCACCCCGGTCCGCGCCTCCCAGATGCGCACCGGCCCATCCACGGCGCCGAAAATGCAGCCGGCCGAGACGTAGCCGCTATCGGGCGAGAACTTCGGCCGCAAGGGGAAGCAATCGAGCGGCCCGGAGCGCGCCAATTGTTCTCCGGTCCGGGCATCCCACAAGAAGAGTTCCGGCGGGAAGGCGCCGCTGGCCGCCGTCTGCCCGTCGGGCGAAACCGCGAAGTGGAAGTACCCGCCCTCGGCCAGAAACGGGGTCTTGGCCGGCAACAGCAAGGCGCCCGTCTCGGCCTCGAAAAAACCGTGTGCTTGCGCGGGTCCGCTGCGGGCGTTCAGGAAGGACTGGCTGTCCGGCCGCCAGGCCGCCATGAAACCGCAGGCGTAGGTCTCGTCGTCGGCGCCCTCATTCCAGCGCGTTGCGGCATAGTCGTGCGCGCCGTCGTAGACATACCGGCAGCCAGCCAACTTGCTCCCGTCGGGCGACCAGATGGCGGCGAAAGAGTAGTGGTCGCGCGGGTCCGCCGCCACCACCGGCGGCAGGACGGACACGTCCAAGAGAAGGAGCCCCTCGCTCTTCCCCACCGCCAGCCGCCGGCTGTCGGGCGACCAAGTGGTGTAACACTCGGCGACGCGCATGCCTGAGTCGTAGGCCAGCCGGGTGGGGACTGGCTCATTGACGGCCCAGAGGAAGGTATAGCTGTCGGCGCAGGCGCTCACAGTTTTGCCGTTGGGCGCCCAGGCGATGGCGCTGGCCGGTGACGTCAGCCCCAGCAGCGTCATGGCGGTCTCCTGACGCGCGACGTCCCATAGGAGGATTTCGCGATTGGCGGTGGAGACGGCCAGGTAGTCGCCGTCCGGCGACCAATCCAGGGCCCGGACCCCCTCCAATTGGAGCATCTGATCCTTGTTGTAAACCGCACTGGCCGGGGGAACGGCCTGCCCGTAGCTGCCCAGCAGACGCCCGCTGGCGGCGTCCCACAGCCGCCAGGTGCCGTCGGTGGCGCCGGTGGCGATCTGGCGGCCATCCGGCGAAAAAGCGACGGCGTCGAAGAGGAAAGCGTGGCCGCGCCATTCGCCCTGCCGGCGACCGGTGGCGGCCTCCCACAGGCGGACCATGCCGTCGCGCCCGCCGGTCACCAGCCAGCGCCCATCCGGCGACCAATCGCCGGCCAGCTGACCGGGCGTGCTGAATTTGAGCCGCAGGCCGCCCGTAGCGGCGTCGAAGATTTCGATCCGATCGCACTGGGGCAGAGACCGGGTCGGATCGGCGGGGTCAACGCCCAGGACGAAAACCGCAATCTGCTGGCTGTCCGGCGACCAGACGACATCCGCCGGGTGACAGCCATAGCCGCCGATCAAATACTCAAACTCAGTTTGCAGGAAGACCTTCACCTGGCCGGTGGCGACATCCCAAATGGCCGGCCGCATGGTCTCAGCCACCACGCTTTGAGAGGCCGTGACCAGCCACCGGCCGTCCGGCGACCAGGCGATATTCGGATACTTCCCATAGTTGGTGTATTCGTTCACCAGCTCAGAATAGGGCGCCACTTCCTGCACCGCGCGGGCCAGAGCGCTCTCGGCCTGCGGCACGTAGGGGTAATGCTCCAACGCTTCCAGGGCCAGCAGCACCGCCCGCTCCGGGTTAGTGCCCCCGAGTTCCAATACGGCCTGAGCCGCGATGCCCACGGCGGCCTGTTTGAGCGCTTCCTGTTCTTGCGCTTCCGCCTCCTGCCGGCTGGCTTCGGCCGCGGCTTGGGCCGTGGCGCGCACCACGGCCTCGGCTTGCGCGGCGGCGGCGTTGGACTCGGCCATCCGGGCGTTGGCCTGCGCCTGCGCCGCATTCGCCGCGGACTGCGTGTTGGCGGCCTGGGCCGCGCCCAGGTTCTGGTTGGCCTGGAAGCTGAAGAAGCCGGCCACCAGCGCCAGCACCAGCGCCACGCCGCCGGCCGCCGCGATTAGGCGGTTGCGCAGCCGCACCCGGCTCAAGGCGCGCACCTGTTCATCGGCCCGCGCGCGCTCCGCCGCGGCCAACTGCCGGACGGTCTCCAGTTCCCGCTGTTGCCGGTCGGCCTCGGCCTGTACATGCCGCTCGCGCTCGACCAAGCTCGCGTCGTAGTAGGCGCGCTCGGCCGGCGTCAGCCCGACCGTCGCCGCCGCCATCCAAGCTTCGAATTGGGCCAGCCGCGCCCCGGCCAGCAGGAAACCGTCATCGCGGCCGCCGGCCGCCCACTCGGCCGCCGCCTGCGCCAGCGCCCGCTGCAGCCGCACGTCGGCCCGGCTTTCGTCCAGCCAGCCGCGCAGCCGGCCCCACTCGCGCAGCAGCGCCTCGTGCGCCAGCTCCACCGTCGGCGTGCGGGTGGCGGGATCGCGGTCAAAGGTCAGCAGCCGCGCTTTCCCGAAGGAGTCCAGGATGGTGGTCAGGGGGGAGTGATCACCGCTCACGGGCGGCTGCCCTCGATCCACGAGCCACCCCCCACCCAACGCTTCCAGTTCAGACCGCAGCGCCCGCCGGCGCGTGTCTTCCACGCCTTCGCCCAGCGTCACCAGCCGCAGGAAGACCTGCCGGGCCAGGATCTGGGCTTCGGCCTCCAGCGCCGCGTACACGGCCTCCGCCCGGCGCGCCAGCGCCCCGGTGGTCCCGCCCAGTGCGTGATAGGCCTCCAACGTCAGCCGCCGGCCCTGGCGCCGCTCGAACACCTCCGTCAGCGCGTATTGCAGCAGCGGCAAAGACCCTGGCTGGCCCACCACGTCCGCGGCCAACGCCGCGCTCAGGTCCGGCTCCACCTCCGCCCCGGCCCGCTCGGCCGGCCCGCGCACGGCCTGCACGATTTCGTCCGCCGTCAGCGGCGTTACCACCTCGGTCCGCGCCCGAAGCACGTCGGCCAAGCCGGCGTGCAGGAGCGGCCGATCATAGAAGTCGGCGCGCAGGGTAAGCAGGACGCGCACCGGGCCATCCGGCTCGACGGCGGCCGCCGCCAGGCTGGCCAGCAGGTGCTCGGCCTCCGCCGGGTCGACGGCCGGCGAAAATACCTCCTCAAACTGGTCGATCACCAGCAGCAGCTGGGCGCCGGCCTCGGGCAGGATCTGGCGCGCCGCCCGCTCCAGGCCGTGCGCGTCCCGCCGCAGCTGCTCCAGCAGCCCGGCCGGCCGCGTCTGCGCCACGCGCAGCAGCGCCTGCTCCAGCTCGCGGAGCGGATGCGGGCCGGGCGTCAGCTCGGCCACGTACCAGGCCTGCGAGCCGGGCAGCGCCCCGCGCCGCAGGGCCGGCAGCAGGCCGGCCTTCACCACCGAGGACTTGCCGCTGCCGCTCGGGCCGACCACGGCCAGGCAGCGCGCAGCGGGGCCGGCTTCGGCCAGCCGGCCGAGCAGGCGCTTCACCAAAGCCTGGCGGCCGAAGAAATCGGCCTCGTCGGCGGCCTCGAACGGCCGCAGGCCCTTATACGGGTTCACCAGCTCGGTCTCGGCCCCGGCCGGCCGCGGCTCGTCGGCGGCCTGGCGGAGCGCCGCCAGCAAGGCCGGCCCATCCGCGAAGCGTTGGTCCGGCTCCGGGTGGGTGGCCTGGTCCAGCACGGCCAGCACGGCCGGCGGCAGCTCGGCCCCGGCCAGCAGATAGCGCAGGATCAGCCCCAGCCCGTACAGGTCGTGGCGCGCCGTGAGGGCCGCGGCGCCGGAGGCCCCGGCCAGGCCGGCCACAATTCCAAAATCGCTCAGGTAGGCGTTGCCGGCCTCGTCCAGCAGGATGTTCTCGGGCTTCACGTCCCCGTGGGCCACCCCCTGCCGGTGGGCGGCCTGGAGCGCCCCGCCCACCTGTTCCGCTAACTGGACCACCCGCTCCAGGGGCCACGGGCCGGACGGCCGCGCCTCGCGCAGGTTGCCGCCGCGCAGATAGCGCATCACCAGGTAGGCGCCGCCCGGCTCGCGCCAGTAGTCGTACAGCGGCACGATGTGGGGATGCTCCAGCCGCGCCACCAGGCGCGCCTCGGCCTCGAACCGGCGGATGAACTCCGGCCGGTCCGCGTGGGCGGGCGCGATCACCTTGATGGCGACGGCTCGTTCCACGCTCGGCTGGATGGCGCGGTAAACCTCGCCATAGGCGCCGGCCCCGATCCGCTCGCGCAGTTCATAGCCGCGCAGGGCCGGCAGCGGCTCGCCGGACATCACCGGGGGCTGGCCGGCCGCCTGCAGGGCCTGCTCGTACGCGGCGCGGGTGGCCGCCGCCGGCGAGACCCCCAGCTCGCGCCGCAGCGCTTCGACACAGCGCCGGTAGACGCCGGCCGCCTGGGAGGCATCGCCGCGCGCGCCATGCGCCACGATCAGGGCGCGATAGGCCGCCTCGGGCACCCGGCCCAGCGCGATCCAGCGTTCCCCCCATTCCAGCACCGCGCCCCACCGCTCGGCCGCGGTGAGCTTCTCCAGCAGCGGGTCCATCTTGGCTTCGTAGGCCGCCTGCAGGCGCTCGCGCTCCAGCAGCACCCAATCGTCGTAGAAGCCCGGCAGCAGCTCCCCCTGATAGGCGGCGACCACAGCCATGAGCGCCTCGAGCGACGTCTCCGCCGCCGGCGCCCCGATCCCGCCAGCATCCAGCCAGAGCGTATCCGCCGGCCCCAGGCTGATGGCGGCCTCATCCGCGGCCAGCAGGGTGCCGGCCGGCCCCAGGGCTTTGCGCACCCGCCAGAGGGTGTGGCGCAGGTTGGCCTTGGCGGTGGCTTCGGCCATGTCCGGCCAGAGCAGGCCGGCGAGGAGTTCGCGCCGGACGGCCGCGCCCGCGTTAAGGGCCAGGTAGGCCAGCAGGGCCTGGCCGGCCCGCAGGGGCAGGTCCACCGGCCGGCCGTCGACCACGATTTCAAATTTGCCGAGTAAATGGATGGCAAGCATCGCGATTCCCCTGTGCGGATGACGATGCTGACGCCCGGCCCTGGCGGGCGCGCTTCCTTCAATTTAGCATGAATTCCACCGCAGGGGGCCTGAGCTCCCGCCGGCCGGCGCTTGGGCCGCGCGTCCCACGTGCGCGGCGGAGGACGGGGCAACGACTGAGCATTGCCAGGCCAATGGCTCGGCGAGGCGCTTGGCCTTCAGGTTTTTGCTTGCGCGTCGGCCAGGGCTAGCCGAGCAGCGGAGAGTGGCCGGCGAGCGGCCAACGGCGGTGCCCTATCCTCGACCGTCACGGGCACGGCCCGTGCAGATACTTCTGACACTCCTCGGGTTCCCAATCACGCACCAGGCGTGCGCGGGCGGCCGTGATCAACTCGTCGAGGCCAAAGGCATTCAGGCGGAAGGTGCGCACCCCGCTGGTGACAATGACCACTCCCCGCGCCTGCGGTGTGAAAAACGCCCACACACTCCGACTCGACAAGGGATAGCTCAGCAATTCCGTGCCCGTTTGCGCATCCCAGATCTTGGCGGTCTGGTCGTTGGAAGTGGTCACCAGGTACTTCCCATCCGGGCTGTATTTGAGGTAGTTGAGACTGGCCGTATGAGCCGTCATGGTGAACGCCAAGGGACCCGTCGCCCAATCCAGGATTGCCGCCCCCTGGTTTCCGGCGACCGCCAAGCGTTGACCATCCGGGCTAAAACTGGTGGCAATGACAGCGTTGGGGAAGATGACGCTGGTGGGCCTGATCACCACCGGCTGCGGTGTTCGTTCCTGGCCGGCCGTCAGATCCCAGACATCAATCTGCGCACCCGTACAATAAGACGTGCGGCCGTCACGCGACCCGCCCGCGGCCAGGTAAGCGCCATCCGGGCTGAACTCGACCGAAAACAAGCAGCCCAATCCCGTCGGCAACGTCTGGGATATCGGGCGGCCCGCCAGATCCCAGAGCACGATCTCCCCCGCCGTCAGGCTGGCGGCCAGGCGCCGACCATCCGGGCTGAGCGCACCGGCCCAGACCTCGCCGGGCTGCACAAGGTCGATCAGCTTCTGCCCCGTGTCCGTCCTCCAGATCGTGACCGTATTTGAGATGCCGGCCGCTACCAGGGAGTTGTCGGCGCTGAACGATAGCGTGCGGGTATCCCCCGGAAGGGGGA
>JAEURL010000034.1 GCA_016789165.1 Anaerolineales bacterium
CTGGCGGGCGGTCTCGGCCTCCAGGAGGCGCGCTTCGCCCAATTGGCCGTCCTGCAGGTGCGCGATCATGAACTTGGCCAGATCCAGGCCGGCCGCGCTCAGTGCGCCGGCCGGGTAGCCGGTGACGTACTCGAAGCCGCCGCGCACATAGCCGCCGTCCACGTAGTTGTAACCGCCGGCCATATCCGGCGCCAGGGTGGCCGGCAGCGGCTGGCGGAAGGTGGCCTGGGCCATGCCCAGCGGCGCGAAAATGTGCTGCTCGACGTACTCGGCGAAAGGCTGGCCGGAGACCCGCTCGACGATGTAGCCGGCCAGGGCCGTGCCGTAATTGGAGTAGGCCCCGATCTGGCCGGGCGGGAAGACGCGCGCCGGGAGGTTGGCCTTCAGATAGGCGTCCAGCGTGGGGATTTCGTCCGGCTTGAGTTTGAACAGGCCGTCGCCCTTGTCCTCAAAACCCGCGGTGTGCGTGAGCAGGTGCTTGAGCGTGATCGGCTCGGCGTACGTGGCCGGGATTGCGAAATCAAGATAGGCGTTGACGTCGGCGTCCAGGTCCAGCCGGCCCTGCTCCACCAGCTGCATGACGGCCGTCCAGGTGAAGAGCTTGGAGACCGAGCCGGGCCGGAACAACGTCCGGGCCGGGTCCACGGGCGTGCGCGCCTCCACGTCGGCGTAGCCATAGCCTTTGGCCGAGAGCACCGCGCCAGCGCGCACCACCACCACCACGGCGCCGGGGACGTGGTGCTCGTCCATCTCGGCCCGCAGCAAGCCGTCCAGGAAGGCTTCGACCTCGGCCGGATCGCTGGGTCCGGCGGCCGGGGCCTGGGCGTGGGCCGGGCGGGCCAGCGTGAACGATAGGACCAGCAGGCTCGCCGCCAGCACCAGCCGGGCCGCTGCCTGTCGAGGGGAGGCGTTTGCCATCACAGCTCCTTTTCGGGACTGCCCATCCATACGCGGCAGCCGCCCGGAGGTTGCGCGGCCGGCCTCTACGCCGGCGTCGTGACCAGGCCGATCCACTCGCTGTCGGCGGCGTACGGCCGCCCGGTTAGGTCGCCCCACAGCCCCCGCACCTGGAAGTTGTGGCGGGCCAGCTCGGCCGTGATCGTCTCCGGCGTGTAGTCCTGAAACCAATTCCGATACACGGCCAGGGCGCCGCTCGGCTCGATAACGATGTACTGATCCAGCCAGATCAGGTCCGCGGGATAGTCGAAGCCGTCCTCCAGCAGCAGGTGCGGGCCGGGGCGCCAGAAGCCGCGCTCCAGCGCCCGCCACCCGTGGCGATTCCCGTGCCGCTGGCGGCAGACGCGAGTGGACACGTCGAAGACAAAGTGCCCGCCCGGCCGCAGCGCGCGCCGGACGTTGGCCAGCAGCCGGGCCCGTTGCTCGGGGTTGAGCGGGCAATAGTCGCCGTAGATCAGCAGCGCGGCGTCGTAGCCGGCCTCATCCTCGAGCGCCAGGTAATTTTGATAGCGGTAGGTGATGTCCAAACCCTGGGCCTGAGCGGATTGCGCCGCATACTCGATCGAGCGGCGGGAATAATCGACGCCGGTCACGCGCAGGCCGCGCCGGGCCAGGCGCGCCGCATACAGGCCCGGCCCGCAGCCCAGGTCCAGCACGGCCTGGCCGGGCTGCAGACCGAGCGCGCCCACAATCCAATCCCCGGCCTGGTCGATGACCTCCGGCCGGCGGCTGGCCGCGTCGATGTCCGGGTCCAGATGAACGGCCAGCATCTGGGCCGAGATATGCGGGTGATCCCAGAACAGGGCCTCGCCCGGTGTGAAGGGCGGCGGAGGCTGCTGGAGGGCCGGCAACTGCGCCAAGCTGGACTCGAACGTTAGCGAAGCTGACATAGCTCAAGACCTGATCAGGATTTGAACGCGAGTGCTGTGCCGGCGCTGCCGGTCACGGCGCGGACTGGCGCACCCAGGTGACGCCGAAACCGTCGGCGTACCGGAGCAGCTCGTGCGGCGCGGCCGCGCGGTACCAGGCCGTCGCCTGGCCCAGCGTCACCTTCCAGGCCAGGACCGAACCAGCCTCGGTGGGCACACTCTCCTGGCCGCGGAGCAGCACGACCGCCGTCTCCGTCTGGCCCGCTTCGGCGCCGGGCTTGAGCTGCACCAGGGTGAGGCGGCTGCCCCAGTACAGGAAGCGCTCGAAAGACAGGGCCATCATACGCCACGGCCACTCGGCCGCCACCACACTGTCGGGCGCGACGACGCGCGGCGCGGAGCCATCGACCGCCAGGTTTAGGCCGTCGGCCGCCGGGGCGAGCGCCGCGCGCCAGCCGGAATACTCGCCCGTGAATGCCAGCTGCGCCTCCAGCAGGCGCATGTCGGCCGCCCGCCAGTGGCCGGCCTGCCGGAGCTCGTACTGCCCGCCAGCATACAGCGATTGGCCGAGCTGGGCCTCGAAACTGCGCTGGCGGGTGACGCAGTCAAAAGCCACGCGGTCACCTTGCGGCGTGAGCGTGCACTCCGCCTGGCCCACGGTCTCGTCCAGCACGTTGCGCAAATCGAACTTCAGCGTCACCGGCTGGGACCAGGGCGCCGGCTCCAAACGGAGCGCGGGCTCGGCCAGCCAGTGGGGAAAGCGGCCATTGGCCAGCTCGAGGCCCGCGAAGGCCAGGTAGATGAGCGCGGCCCCGGCCAGGGGCCAGAAGGCCCGGCGCTCCGCCGGCGCGGCCGGTTCGGCGGCCGGCGCGGGGGCGGCGCCGCGCCGCAGCCACCACAGCGCGCCGGCCGCCGCCAATAGACCGAGCAGCAGGCCGCCGCCCAGGGCCGCCTGCCAGGTTGGGTCGGCCGCCAGCGCCGGCCGCAGGGTCGTGACGATGACGAGGCCGGCGCTCAGGCCGTTGTTGACGCCGTGCGCGACCAGGGCCGGGATGAGCGAGCGGCTGCGCTGAGTGAGATAGCCCAGGGCGAAGGCGATCGGCAGCAACGCCAGCAGCCCTTCCAGGCGCAAGTGAAAGAAGGCAAACAGCAGGCTGACGGCGGCCAGGCCCACCCGCGGGCCATAGCGGCCGTAGGCGCTGAGCAGATAGCCGCGGAACAGCGCCTCTTCGCAGACGGGCGCGGCCACGGCCAGCGCCAGCGCGAACACGCTCAGGTTCAGCGGATCAGTGGGCATGGCCGCGAAGGGCGAGGCCGGCACGTATCCGAACAAGGCCGCGCTGACGGCCTCCAGGAGGATGGCCAGCGCCCAGGCGCCGGCGCCAATCACGGCCGCCAGGAGCACCAGCCGCGCGCCCGGCCAGCGGAGCGGCAGCGTGGCGCCCGCGTCCAGGCGTTGGCCGCGCAGCCAGAGCAGGGTTGGCAGCAGGATGAGGCCGAACTCGGTGGCCAGCAGGCCCCAACTGATGGACCAGAACTGCAGCACGCT
Source organism: Anaerolineales bacterium (assembly GCA_016789165.1). Classification (GTDB taxonomy): domain Bacteria; phylum Chloroflexota; class Anaerolineae; order Anaerolineales; family UBA6663; genus SpSt-583. The sequence continues at coordinate 3,376 of JAEURL010000034.1, forward strand.
GCCGGCGCTGACGACCAGCAGCAGGGAGGCCAGGTACAACGTGTGGGCGCTCAGCACGGACGGGCGCCGGGTGGATAGCGTGGATGAGCTATCAAGCAGTTGCATACGGGAGGTCCTGAGTGTGTTGTAGGTAGCCGGTCAGACCTTGAGCACTACGTGGCTGAAGACACCCAGCCCCCACTTCACCAGGCCGAGCACGACTACGGCGATGAGCGCGGCCCGGTCGTCGGCCAGGAACGGGAGCCGCCAGCCGGCCAGGACGACCAGGACCAGGCCGAGGATCAGGGCGCCGACCACACTGCCGAGGATGGAGAGGGGGTGCGTCCAGCCCAGACCGGTGACGACCTTACCCATGCCGAGCATGCACATCAGGAAGCCCAGGCCGGCCACCGCCAGGAAGGCGGCCCGATCGCTGGTGATGACCGGCAATTTAATACCCAGGAGGTAGGCGGCCAGCAGGCTGGTGGTCACGAGGCCGACGGCGCCCGCCGCCAGCGCGTTCCAGTTGAGCGAGGTGAAGTTGGCGTTCATGTCGTGTGCCTTTGCGAGAAGGAGTTTGCCCGGTTACGCGGGTGACGCGGTCTGTTTGGACACCATGCCCCGCGCGCAGAGCGCGAAGGGGATGAAGCAGACCAGGCCGGCCTCACGTTCGGGCGGCGTGGTCATTTCACCGAGAGCTCCGCCTGCGGCTCGATCGCGCGGCGCGGGCGCAGGGCCAGAGCGGCGACGCCGATCCACAACGCTACCGCCAACACCACGTAGATGAGCGCATCCTGCGCGTGCGAGATTGCGTCCAGGGGGATGAAGAGCGCCAGGCTCCCGGTATAGCTGAAGTGCATCAACTGGGCGACCAGACCGCTCTGGGTGGTGTGATAGACCCACACCATCAGGACCCGCCAGGCCGTCACCGCCAGGACAAACAAGGCAAAGGCGACCGGCCAGAACGCGCCGTGCGTGTGACCCCGGATCACATAGTCGGCCAGACCGTGCCACAGGCCCCAGAGCACGCCCAGCACCAGGCCGGCCGCAAGCGGGCCGCGGACGGACAGGAGGCGCGGCGTCGCGAAGCCCGTCCAGCCGAACTCCTCCAGGTAGCCGGCCGCCAGCCCGGCCACGCCCAGCAGCGAGAGCACGGGTGCGTACGCCGGAGTGACGAGCAAGGCCAGCCCGGCGAGAATGGCCAGAACCGCCAGCGGCATGACGAACAGCGCCACGAGGTACCAGCGCGCGTCCACGCGCCAGTGGGTCATACGCGCCCACAGGGCGCGCAGCCCGGCCCGCCCTTCGGCGAGCGCGGTCAGCGTGATCCCGGCCAGGCCAGGCGCCAGCAGCATCGGCAGGGCCACGATCCCGATCATCGCCGGCGAGGCGGCGTCACCCGACGGGCTGACGGTTTGCACGACGAGGAAGATGCCTCCCCACGCCAGGGCAAACACCAACCCGAAATATGCCCAGACGGCGTGACGTTCGACGATTGACTTGAGGTTCATGAACGCGGCTCCTTATAGCGAATCAGCGCCTGAGCGCCTCCGACGTGAAGGCCCCTCGCCGGCCCCGGCGTGGTCTTTCTGTACCGGGCGCTCAATCGGCAGCTCGTCCGCCGGCCGGCGCGAAAGATACTTAGGGCCGGCGGCGATCACCACCACC
>JAEURL010000075.1 GCA_016789165.1 Anaerolineales bacterium
CGCGCCGGACAGCCGGGACGGCCTCCGCCCGGCCGCCGGTTGGGCGCTGGCGCCGCTTCAACGTGGCCGTGCCGGGCGGGGCGCTGCTGACGCTGCCGCGCCTGGAAATGCCGGATTGGATGCGCACCTGGCGCATGGCCAGTCTGATCATGCTGGTCCTGCTCTCGGCCATGCTGCTGCGCCTGCTCACCGACCGGCAGATGTACGTGACGTCGATTGACCTGGGCGGCGCGGCGCTGGTGCCGCCGGAGGAGCTCTACGCCGAGAGCGGCCTGGCCGGCCAGCACATTTTCTGGGTGAACCCGGCGGCCACGGCCGAGCGGCTGGCGGCCGTGCCCGGCATCGCCCAGGCCGAGGTGGCCGTGGTCTGGCCCGCCCACGTGACCGTGGTGGTGGAGGAGCGCGTGCCGCAGGTGCTGCTGCGGGAGGGCGAGCAGGACTGGTGGGTGGACGCGCAGGGCCGCAAGTTCAAGGCGCGCGGCGATCTGCCGGGCCTGCTGCCGATTGTGAGCCAGGACGGCCGGGCGCTGGACGGCCTGCCGCCGGAAGCCGTGCTGGGCGCCCTGCAGTTGAAGCAGTTGCGCGGAAACATAGAAAAACTATACTACGAGCCGGCGCGTGGCCTGAGCTACCAGGACGGGCGCGGCTGGCGCGGCTTTTTTGGCGTCGGCCTGGATATGGGCGAGAAGCTGGCGGTGTATGAGCGGCTGGTCGAGGACCTGATCAGCCAAGGCGTGACGCCGCGGGAGATCAGCGTCGACAACGTCCGTGCGCCGGTATACACACGGTGAACCGTGATCACTGATCACCGGCACCCTTGATCACTGATCACATCTGACACCTATGGAAGACTCACCCGTCCTCGTCGGCATTGATGTCGGCACCACCAAGGTCTGTGCCCTGATCGCGGACACGGACGAGCAGGGCCAGTTGCGCATCCTGGGCGTCGGCGTGGAGCCCTCGCAGGGCATGCGCAAGGGCGTGGTGGTGGACGTCGAACAGGCCGGCCGCTCGATCGCCGCGGCCGTGGACAAAGCCCAGCGCACCGCCGGCTACGAGATCGGGGCCGCCTTCGTCAGCCTGGCCGGCGCGCACGTGGCCTCGGTGAACAGCCGCGGCGTGGTGGGCATCGGCGGCGGCGGGCACGGCATCGAGCAGGACGACATCGACCGGGCCCTGGACGCCGCCCAGGCCATCGCCATCCCGCACGGGCGCGAGGTGCTGCACGTCATCCCGCGCGGCTTCATCGTCGACGGGCAGGAGGGCATCCGCCAGCCGCTGGGCATGCACGGCTTCCGGCTGGAGGTGGAGGCCCACATCATCACCGCCGCCACCGCCTCGGTGCAGAACCTGACCAAGTGCGTGGAGGCGGCCGGCGTGCAGGTGGAGGCCTACGTCCTCAACCCGCTGGCGTCCGCCGAGGTGACGTTGACCGACACCGAGAAGGAGATGGGCGTGGTCGTCGTCGACATCGGCGGCGGCACCACCGATCTGGCCATTTACATCGACGGCAACGTCTGGCACACCACGGTGCTGGCGGTGGGCGGCAACCATCTCACGTCCGATATCGCCCACGGCCTGCGGCTGCCGGCCGACCTGGCCGAGAAGATCAAGATCGAGCACGGCAGCGCCAACGCCGCCGACGTCCCGCTGCACGAGACCTTCCTGATGCAGCCCTTCGGCGAGGATCACCCGCTGCAGGTGACGCGCTTCGACCTGGCCACCATCATCGAGGCGCGCGTGGAGGAGATCTTCGGCCTGATTTTGCAGGAGATCAAGCGCACGGGCTACGACGGCCTGCTGCCGGCCGGGGTGGTGCTGACCGGCGGCACCAGCCAGCTGCCGGGCCTGCGCAAGGTGGCCAGCAGCGTGCTCAACCTGCCCAGCCGGGTGGCCGGCCCGCACCCGGATCGGCTGCACGGCTTGGTGGACAAGCTGGCCGGGCCGGCCTTCTCCACCAGTGTCGGCCTGCTGCACTGGGCCCAGCGCGAGAGCATCGCGCCGCCGGCCCGCAAAGGCCGCAAGAAGTCGCGGACGATCGATCTGAGCCGCGGCGTGGAATTTTTCAAACGGTTATTGCCCTAATCGCTCACGCCTCTCCCTGCGGGAGAGAGGCGGAGGTGCGGGAACCAGGGCGCCGATGGGAGCCGGCGCCCGCCAGGACAGCGACCATCTGAGGAGGTCTAGAGATGCAACCATTGTCACAGCCCGAGTCGTTTGCGCGCATCAAGGTTGTCGGCGTCGGCGGCGGCGGCAGCAACGCCGTCAACCGCATGATTGAAGAGGGCATGGGCGGGGTCGAGTTCATCTCGATCAACACCGATGCCCAGGCCCTGCTGCTGTCGAACGCGCCCAAGCGCGTCCGCATCGGCGACAAGCTGACGCGCGGCCTGGGGGCCGGCGGCGACCCGGAGAAGGGCCAGAAGGCGGCCGAGGAGTCGGCCGAGGAATTGTATGAGGTGGTGCGCGGCGCCGACATGGTCTTCATCGCCGCCGGCATGGGCGGCGGCACCGGCACCGGCGCCGCCCCGATCATGGCCCAGGTGGCCAAGGAGAGCGGGGCGCTGACCATCGGCGTGGTCACCCGGCCGTTCACCTTTGAAGGCACGCGCCGCCAGCAGTCGGCCGAGGCCGG
>JAEURL010000176.1 GCA_016789165.1 Anaerolineales bacterium
TGGCCTCCACATGGTCCAGGAGGGAGTAGCCGTCCGTTTCGCCCGGCTGGGTGGCGGTGTTGCAGACGTAGACCTTGAGCGCCCGGCTGGCCTTGACGGCCGCCGCCAGGTCCGGCACCAGCAGGTTGGGCACCAGACTGGTGTACAGGCTGCCCGGCCCGAGCACAATCAGGTCCGCCTCCAGCAAGGCGCGGATGGCCCCCGGATAGGCCGGCGCGTCGTCCGGGCGCAGATACACGCGCCGGATCGCGCCCGGCGTCTGCGTGATCTTGGACTCGCCCTCCACCACGCTCACCAGCCGGCCCTCGCCCACCAGTTCACCGATCAGGGTTACATCCTTGAGCGTGGACGGCAGGACCTGGCCGCGGATGTTCAGGACCTTGCTGGATTCGAGCAGCGCGCCTTCGAAGCTGCCGGTCACTTCGGCCATGGCCGTGATAAACAGGTTGCCAAAGGAGTGGCCGCCCAGGTCCTGGCTGCCGCCGAACCGGTATTGAAACAACTGCGCGATCAGCGACTCGTCGTCCGAGAGTGCGGCAATGCAGTTGCGGAAATCGCCGGGCGGCAAGACGCCCAGGCTCTGCCGCAGCCGGCCGGACGAGCCCCCGTCGTCGGCCACGGTGACGATGGCCGTCAGGTTGGAGGTGCGCTTCTTCAGGCCGCGCAGCAGCGTGGACAGGCCGGTGCCGCCGCCGATGGCCACGATCCGCGGGCCGCGCCCGCGCCGGCGATGCTCGTTCAACACGTCGGCCACGTTCTGGCCCGGCCGCACAAACGGCGCCAGCACGGTGCGGTTGATCTGGGCCACGGCCACCACAATGGCGATCAGGCCGGCCGCGCCCAGCACGGCCGCCCGCCCCAGCCGCGGCAGGAACTGCAGCGTCAGGGTGCTGGCCACCGGCGGCATGGGGTCGGTCCGGTAGATGTCGATCAGCACGTAGGCCGCGCCCAGGCCGGCCAGGGTGGCGCCCAGCAGCAGCAAGGCGATCCAGCGCTTAACGCCCATGCCCGGCACGAGCCAGCGCCACTGGCTGCGGATGATCTGCCAGACACGATTGGAGCGTATGGGCGTTTTCATGGCACGGACGGCGTGATAATAGCAAACTCACTAGGGCGGGTCAACGCCGCGGGGCGGGCCCCACCCCGCTACGGAATAGCACAGCCGGCAGAGCCCAGTCAGTGCCGATTGTCATTTGCTTCTACCCCCTTGAGCGGGTTCCGCTTTGCCGGCTACGAGCCGCGGCTTTACTTGGACTCCAGCGCCCGCACGCGTTCGATCTGCTGCTGATTCCAGGCCGTCTGCGCCTCCCCCGTTTGGGTGGGGTTTTCAGCCGGCCGGCCGGGAGGTGGCGCCACCGCGATCTTCAGGGCGCGTCCTTCCAGGTCTCATACGGGTGCTGGGCCAGATAGGCGTTGGTGTAGCGGTGGTCGGTGGAGACCTCCCGGCCGGCCCACTCCGGCAGCTCCACCGGCTGGTCGGCGCGCGCCAGTTCGACCTCGGCGATGACCAGGCCGGCGTTGGCGCCCGCGAACTCATCCACCTCCCAGATCAAGCCCGCGTAGGGCACGCGGTAGCGGGTCTTCTCGATCAGGGGCGGCGGACACAGCACATCCAGCATGTAGGCGGCCTCGGCCAGCGGGATCGCGTATTCGAATTCGGCCCGCGCGAGGCCGGTGCGCCGGCCCTTGATGGTCAGGAATGCCTCGGCGCCCATGGTCCGCACACGCACGGTTCGGCCCGGCGTGGTGGACAGGTAGCCCTGCCGGACCACGGCGCTGGACACCGCCGCGCCGCGCCAGCCGGCGTCGGCCACCAGGAACTTGCGCTCGATTTCAACTCCCATGTCCGTCCGTCTCGGCCGGCTGCGCCCGGCCGACCAGCGCCTCGGTGCGCAGGAAGCCGCCCAGCGCCGCCATCGCCTGGGCGTAATCCACCCGAGGCGCGTAGCCCAGCTCGCTCCGGGCGCGCTCAATCGGCACCCGGTTGTTGGCGCCCACCAGGTTAAGGGCTTCGCGCGTGAGCGGCGGCCGGCCCGCGGCTTTGCGCCAGCGCCACAGCGCCTCGGCCAGCGGCGCGGCCGCGCCTGCCAGGCGGCGCGGAATGGAGCGCGGCCGGGGCGCGCCGCTCAGGCGGGCCAGGTCGGTGAAGTACTGCCGCCAGGTGATGCCGGAGTCATCACAGGCGTTGTAGGTGCGCCGGATGGCGGCCGGATGGCCGGCCGCCAGGATCAACAGGTCCACCAGATTGTCCACGTAGCACAAGCCGGCATCTAGATCGCCGCCGCCCACCAAGGCCGGCACGCCGCGGCGCAGTTCGGCGGCGGCCTCCCGCACCCACGGCCGGCAGCCGGCGCCAAAGACGTTGGCCGGCCGGATCACGGTCACCTTCAGATCACGTTCGGCCGCCAGCTCCCAGGTGACGGTCTCCTGGCCCTGCTTGGCGCGGCTGTATGGACCCAGGGGCCGGCCGAAGGGCAGGTCCTCGTGGCAGACGGCGTGCGGGATTTGATCGCCGTAGATGGTATAGCTGGAGACGACGACAATGCGGGCGTTGGCGACGCCGGCCGCCGAGAGCAGGTTGCGCGTCCCCCCGACCGTCACCGCCTGGAACCAGGCCTCGTCCCCCCAATCGCCGACCGCGGCGGCCAGGTGGATGACGGTCCCGGCATGCCGCACGACCTGGGCCACGCCGGCGGCGTCGGTGATATCCCCGCGCATCACCTGCACCGGGCCGTCCCACAGGCCGGCCGTCGGCTCGTCCGGCAGGACCAGGGCGCGCACGTAATATTCGGCGGCGGCCAGCCGGCGCACCAGCCAGCGGCCAATGAAGCCGGTGGCGCCGGTCACCACCACCGGTTCCGCCAGGCGATAGTCAGTCAAAGGCCCTCACTCCTGCTTAGGTGGGGAGAATTATAATCTCCCTATCCCCTGGGAGTTGACCCATGACGCCTGAGCGCTTAGTCATCCTGGACATCGACGGCCTGCGGCGGGACGTGTTCCGCCGCGCGCTGGCCGACGGCAGCGCCCCGCACCTGGCCGGCCTGCTCGGCGGCCCGGAGGCGGACCGCGGCCTGCACTTCGAGCCGGTCAGCAACGCGCCCTCCATCACCTTCTGCTGCCAGAGCTCGCTCTTCACGGGCGCGCACCCGGAGCAGCACGGCCTGGTGGGCAACCAGTTCTTCGACCGGTTCGGCCGGCACTCCCAGGGCGTGCCGCGCCACTACGCCTTCGACGTCGGCGACACACTGGCCGTGGACGACGCCGTGCGCGTCTTCACCGGGCCGGCCGGCCTGATCGGCGATCTGCTGGCGCCGGAGACCCCCACCCTGTACGAGCGCGTGGCGGCGCGCGGCCTGACCTCCACCGTGGCCTACAACATGATCGCGCGCGGGGCCAGCCACTGGCTCAAGCCCAGCCTGGTGGATATCGCCCGCTTCACCAAGGGCGGCGGCCTGCTCGGGCTCTCGGCCGAGCAGTACGACGGCGCGATGCTGGCGGCCGTGCTGGCGCACCTGCGCGCGGGCGCGCGGCCGGCCGTGCTGACCGCCTACTTTATGGGCCTGGACCATCACTCGCACGAGCACGGCCCCGCGCACCAGGCCGACTACCTGGCCCGCGTGGTCGATCCCCAGGTGGGCCGTCTGGTGGACGGCCTGCGCGAGCTGGGCTTGTGGGCCGGCACGGTCTTCGCCGTCGTCTCGGACCACGGCCAGATCGCCGTGATCCCCGATGACCAGCATTCGCTGCGGCTGAGCTTCCCGTTCGACCGCGAGATGGGCTACCTGTTCGACGCGCTCGGCCTGGACGTCCACGACGTGCCGGGCGAGGACCCCAACTGCGACGCCGTGGTGGCCTGCAACGGCGGCCTGGCCCACGTTTACCTGCGGCACCGGGCCGGCCACTGGGCCGACCGGCCGCGCCTTCAAGACGATGTGCTGCCGGTGGCGCGCGCCTTCTGGGAGGCGCACCAGACCGGCCGGCACGCCCCCGACCTGCACGGCGCGCTGGCGGCGGTGCTGGTGCGGGATGTGGAACACGCCGGCTGGGAGGCCGATTACCAGGCCTGCCCGCCGGAGGGCGTGCTGCAGCCGGTGGATCAGTACCTGGCCACCCATCTCGAATGGGAGACGGTCGCGGCCGGCTCGCGCCTCCAGCATCTGGCCTCGCCGCTGTGCGGGGACCTGCTGCTGGTCGCCAATGGCGCCGGCGGGTTCTACTTCGGCCCGCCCGTGCGCGGCGTGCATGGCGGCCTGCACCCGGCGGAGTCAGAGGCCGTGTTCTCGCTGGGCTGGCCGACCGGCTCGCCCACCCAGGTGGCGGTCCTGCGGCTGGCCGCCGAGGGCGCGGTGCGGGACCGCTGCCGGCAGGAGGGCGGGCGCCGCGCCGGCCTCGTGGACCTCGTGCCGGCGGTCACGGCCGTCATGGGCTGGTGACGGGATCGTGACGATGCCCGGCAACCTGCGCTATCTCCGGATCGTCTGGTTCTTTGGCCGGCTGATCCTGCACATCATCGGCTGGGAGCTCGTCCTGCGCCGGCTGGGGCTGGGCGGGCTGGCCAACCGCACCGGCCAGGCGCGCTACGTGCGCTGGGCCGGCCGCTTCCGGGTGCTGGCCGTGCGCCTGGGCGGCGTGATGATCAAGGTCGGCCAGTTCCTGTCCGCGCGCGTGGACGTCCTGCCCGAGTACATCACCCAGGAGCTGGCCGGCCTGCAAGACGAAGTGCCGCCGGCCCCCTTCCCGGCCATCCAGGCCACGGTGGAAGCCGAGTTGGGCCGGCCGCTGGCGGAGGCCTTCCCCACTTTCGAGACCGCGGGCGTGGCCGCCGCCTCGCTCGGTCAGGCCCACCGGGCGCGCCTGCCGTCCGGCGAGGCCGTGGTGGTGAAGGTGCTGCGGCCCGGCATCGAAGCCATCGTGGAGATCGACCTGGCCGCCCTGCGGCTGGTGGCCGGCTGGGTCAAGCGCTACCCGCCCATCGGCCGGCGCGCCGACGTGGACGGCCTGCTGCGCGAGTTCGCGGCCACGCTGCGCGAGGAGCTCGACTATCGCCTGGAGGCCGAGCACGCCGCCCGCTTCGCGGCCCTGTTCGCGGACAGCCCCGGCGTGCGCATCCCGCACCTGTATCCGGCCGTCTCCACCCAGCGCGTGCTCACCCTGGAAGACGTCGGCTTTATCAAGATCACGGATTATGCGGCGCTGGAGGCGGCCGGCATCCGCCGGGCGGAGGTGGCCCGCCGGCTGTTCAAGGCCTACATGATTCAGATCTTCGACGAGGGCTTCTTCCACGCCGACCCCCACCCCGGCAACCTCTTCGTCCAGCCGCTGGGCGAACGGCCCGGCTGGCGGCTGGTCTTCATCGACTTCGGCATGACGGGCGTGGTGACACCGAGCATCCGCGCCGCCCTGCGGTCGGCCGCCATCGGCCTGGCGCTGCGCGACCCAAGCCGGCTGATGCGGGCCGCCGTGGACCTGGGCGCGCTGCGGCCGGGCGCGGACCTGAGCCGGATCATGGCCGCCGAGCAGGCCGTCTTCGACCGCTTCTGGGGCAAGAGCATGCAGGAGCTGCGCCAGATCGAGCCGCGCGAGGTGGAGCAGTTCATGCGCGAGTTCCGCGATCTGCTCTTCGAGCTGCCCTTTCAGGTGCCCGAGAACCTGATCTACCTGGGCCGGACGGTCTCCATCCTCTCCGGCATGTGCACGGCCCTGGACCCGGAGTTCAACGTCTTCGGCGCCATTACGCCGTTCGCCCGCGAGTTGATGGAAGAGGAGCTGGACGGCCGCAACCTGGATT
>JAEURL010000193.1 GCA_016789165.1 Anaerolineales bacterium
ATCGCCTCGCGCACCGCGCCCGCGCTCAGGCGGGTGCGGGCCGGCACACCCAGCACCTCCAGCGTGCGCACACCGCCGACCAGGAAGCGCTCCAGGCGCTCGCTTTCTTCGGGGTCCACGGGCGGCGGCGGCAGGACGCAGAAGAGGGTGGCCTGGGCGCCCAGGTGCCGCACCAGCCGGCCGGTGAAGAGCACGTCGGATTTGGCCGGCTCGCTGCCGGTGACGCACACCAGGGCATGGCTGGGCGTGGCCAGGCGCTGATCGCCAGCCGGTTCCGGCACCAGCAGGACGTGGTGCTCGCCCACTTGCAGAGCCTGCTCGGCCTGGGTCAGTCCGCCGACGGCGGGCCGGCCCAGGATGACCAGGTCCACGGGCTGGCGTTCCACCTCGGCCCGCAGGGCTTCGGGCAGCAGCCCGCCGACGGCGCGCGTCTCCACGGCGGCCAGGCCGCTGCCCAGTTGTTCGCGCGCCGCCTGCAGGTGGCGCGCCAGCCCGGCCCGCTCGGCGCCGTAGCCCAGCAGCGTGACGCGGGCGTGGGCCAGCCGCGCGATCTGGCCGCCCAGCTCCAGGGCGGCCAGGGCGGACGGCGAGCCGTCCGTCATCAGCAGGAAGCTCATGCCGGGGTGCGCCAGGGCGTGGATGCGCCGCACGCCCACCCACACCCGGTCGCCGGGCGCCAGCGGCAGCCGCCGGCTCTGATCTTGCAGGCGCGTGGCCTCGATCAGGATCGAGTTGTCGCCGTAGGCCACGGGCGGGGCAATGGGGCGCACCGACGGGATCGGCGGCAGGCGCAGGGTCAGGCGCTCAAAGGAGCCGGCGAAGACGCTCTGCTCCACCGTGCCCTGGCCCAGCGGCGAGCCGGCCAGCGCGTCGGTGGCGGCGGCCAGGGCCACGTCCTCGGGCCGGAAGAGCACCTGCACGCGCTGCAGGCTGGGCGGGGTGGCCAGCGGGATGGCCTCGGTGTTGAGCGGGAAGTGCAGGGGGCCCAGTCGCACGCCGGTGGGCTCGCTCTGGCCCACCAGCAGGTTGGCGGTGCCCAGGAAGGTGGCCACGAATTCGGTCTGCGGGCGCTGGTACAGCTCGGCCGGCGGGCCGACCTCCAGCAGCCGGCCGAAGTTCATCACCCCGATCCGGTCGGCCAGCTCGAAGGCCTCCTCCTGGTCGTGCGTGACGAAGATGGTGGTCAGGCCCAGCTCGGCGTGCACGCGCCGCAGCGCGCGCCGCAGGTCGGCCCGGATCTTGGCGTCCAGCGCGCCGAAGGGCTCGTCCAGCAGCAGCACGGCCGGCTCGTGCGCCAGCGCGCGCGCCAGGGCCACGCGCTGCTGCTGGCCGCCTGAAAGCTGCGCGGGGCGCCGGCCGCCGAGGCCGGCCAGGCCCACCAGTTCGAGCAATTCGTCGCGCCGGCGGCGGCGTTCGGCGGCGCCCACGCCGCGCACGCGCAGGGCGAACTCCACGTTGTCGGCCACGGTCATGTGCTGGAAGAGGGCGTAGTGCTGAAAGACGAAGCCCAGGCCGCGCTGCTGGGGCGGTGCCAGGGTCACGTCGCGGCCGCCCAGGAGCACCCGGCCGGCATCCGGGGCGGCCAGGCCGGCGATCAGGCGCAGGACCGTGCTCTTGCCGCTGCCGCTGGGGCCGATCAGCACGAAGAACTCGCCGGCCGCCACTTCCAGCGACAGGTTGTTCACCACGGGATGGCCTTCGTAACGTTTGGTCAGCTGTTCGAGCAGGATCGACATGGGCAGCAGCGTTTCCGATAGGTTCCAGGCCGGTGACAAAACGGTGACAAACACCCTGTCCTGGCCGGCGCAGGCTGGCGGAAGCTGGCCGGCTGGGGCCGCCTCCGGCCGGCGGCTTGGCCCGCCAGGCTGGTCACAGGCGCCGGCCGCGTCCGGCCCGGCGAGGCCGCCGGGCTGGCTTCCTATCTATATTGTGGAGGGGCAGGGTGATACGGGCGGTCTGCGCCGGGTCACAACCGGCGCTCAGTCCGCCAAAGTGAGGCGAAAATCGGCGGCCAGCGGCAGCAGGCCGGCGGCAGCAGGGTCTTCCGGCGGGAAGCCGCTGCCCAGGGCCGTGCCCAGGGTAATCACCACGGTGCGGGCCGGCTCCGGGCCGGTGTCGGCCAGCGCGGCGGCGGCGCCGTCATGATACAGCGCCAGGGCCGGCGTCTGGCCCAGCGGCTCGGCCAGCGCCTGGCGCATGAAGCCGGCCAGGTTCGGCCCCAGGGATTGCAGGCTGGCGTAGCAGCCGCGCTCGGCCGGGGAGGGATGGCCGCCGCTGAGGTAGCAGGCCACGCTCAGGGCCAGGGCCGGCGCCGGCCCGCCGGCCTGCCGCCAATCCGCGCTGATCAAGGCGCTCATGGCCGCCCAGCGCGCCCGCACTGTGCCTTCATCGGCGGCGGGCGCCTCAGGGTCGCCGCAGGGCGTGGGCGCGGCCGGCCAGACCTTGAGCTCGGCCAGCGCGCTGCCGGTCTCAGGCGAACGGAGGGCCGTGTGGCGGGCCAGGCCGTGCTTCACGGCCGTCTGGCCGAAATCGAAGACCAGGCGGCGGCCGCTCGGGGCGGCCAGGCGCGCCAGGCCCACCAGCGCCAGGTGCGGGCCGAAGGGCGAGTGCTCCAGGCTCAGGGCCGAGCCATGCTCGGCCAGCAGCTCGCGCGCCGCGGGCAGTGCGGCCCGGCCCAGCGCGCCGGCCAGCAGCCCGCCGCCCACCACCACGCGCCGCACCTCGGCCCAGAAGGCCCAGTGCGCGTCCGACCATTCCGGCCGGGCGGCGCGGTTGGGCGCGCCGCCGTGGGTGAGCATCAGCAGCAGATAGGCGAGGCGGCGGCCGAAGACGCGCGCCACGCTCAC
>JAEURL010000209.1 GCA_016789165.1 Anaerolineales bacterium
TGAGCACGGCCGCCTGGATTGGCCTGGGCGGCGGTTTGCTGTGGGGGGGGCTGGAGGCCGGCAGCCTGCTGGCCCGGAATGCGGCCGGCTCGGCGGGCGCGCTGGCCGGCCTCGGGGCGGCGGCCGGCTTCCTGCTGGCGCTGAACGGCCTGCTCGGCGCGCTGGGGCTGGCGGTCCTGGCCTTCGGCCTGGGCCAGATCCCGTGGGTGCGCGGCCGGCTGGCCGGCGCGGAATGGGGTGCGGCCTGCGCCGGGCTGTTCGCGGGCGGCCTGATCCTGCTCGCCAGCCTGGATGCGTTGGGGGTGTTCGCGGGCGTGGTGCGCGGCGCGCGGGCCGGCCTGCTGGGGGCCTTGAGCCTGGGCCTGGCCGGCGCGGCCGCCCTGCTCGTCTTCTGGCTGGCGCGCGCCGTTCAGCGCGCCCTCTCGGCGGCGGCCGCCCGCCGGCTGCGCTGGGCCGCGGCCGGCCTGCTGGGGTTGGCCGTCCTCGCGCCGCTGGGCTTCGCGGTGCTGGGAGGTGGCCGATGACGCGCCGGGTTTCCCGCCGGACGGTCCTGAAAGCCGCGGCCGGCGCGCTCCTGGCCGGCCCGCTGGCGGCCCTCGCCCGCCAGACGCGGGCGGCCTATCCGCGCGCCACCGCCGAGCAGCCCAACATCCTGCTCGTCACCATCGACGCCCTGCGCGCCGATCATCTGTCCAGCTACGGCTACCGCCAGCGCACCAGCCCCAACATCGATCAGCTGGCGCGCGAGGGCGTGCAGTTTCTCAACGCGGTCTCCACCGCGCCCTGGACCTTCCCGGCCTTCTCGGCCATCCACACCTCCATGTACCCCACCGAGCTGGGCATCAGCACGCACAACGCGCTGCTGCCCCAGATCTACGGCCAGCGCCTGGACCCCGCGCGCGAAACCCTGGCCGAGCGCCTGGCCGCGCAGGGGTACCGTACCCAGGCCTTCGTCACCAACCCGTGGCTCTTCCCTGAGTTCGGTTTTTCGCAGGGTTTCCAGGGCTACACGGTGGTGGACCGCCAGCGCGCCTACGATTACGACGCCATCCTGCAGGCCACCCTGGCCGGCCGGCTGGCGGGCCAGGCGCCGCCGGCCGAGGCCGCCCTGCGCCAGCTCTACGAGGCGCTCATGGGGCCGGCCGGCCAGCCGGTCTGGGATGTGCGCGGCGACCGCGTGATGGATTCCGCCCTGAACTGGCTGGAGGGGCATCGCTCGGAGCGCTTCTTCCTGTGGATCCACTGCATCGACCCGCATTACCCGTTCGCGCCGCCCGCCTCCTATCGGCCGGCGGTCCCGGGCGTCAACGCGGAGCGGCTGGAGTACCTGGCCTCCTACAACGAGGAAGATATCTACACCGGCCGCGCCCGCCTGCGCCCGGCCGACCACAAAGCCCTGGTCGGCTTGTACGACGGCGAGATCCGGTTTGTGGACGAGCAGGTGGGCCGGCTGCTGCGGCAGCTGGACGATTGGGGCCTGCGCGAGACCACCTTCCTGGCCCTCACGGCCGATCACGGGGACGAGTTCTGGGACCACGGCGGCTACCAGCACGGCCACACCCTCTACAACGAGCTGCTGCACATCCCGCTCATCCTGCGCGGGCCGGGCCTGCCGGCGCGCCAGGTGGCTGACGTGGTCCGGCACGTGGACCTGGCGCCCACCCTCACGGCCGTGGCCGGCTCCCCGTTCCACGCCGACGCCCACGGCCTCAGCCTGCTGGATCTGCTCCGGGCGCCGGGCGAGCCGCGCCTGGCCTTCAGCGAGGCCCTGTTTCTGACGTCGGAGAAGAAGGCCATCCGTTCCGGCTCCCAGAAGCTCATCTACGACCGGTTTGGCGGCGGCAGCGAGTTGTACCACCTGGACGCCGATCCGGGCGAGCACGCCGACCTGTCGGAGCAGGCGCCCGACCAGGTGTTTGCTCTGAAGCGCCAGTTGGAGACCTGGATGGCGGCCAACGACGAGAAATACGCCGCCTTGCCGCGGACCGCCGTGACCGGCGGCGACAGCGCCCTGATCGAGGCCCTGCGCGCCGGCGGCTACTGACGCCGGCCGGCCCGCGGCCCCGGCCTTAGGCCAAAAGTACTCTTGGGGAAGGCCGCGGCGCCCGGATAAGATAAAACTATTCTGATTTGGAACAGAAACGCCCATTCGGGCGTTTCTGCTGTCCCACCCAAAAGCACGCAATTCATATCGCCGGCCGGCCTGCGCGGCTGCCGGCCAAGGGCGGCCCGACCAAGGTGCTCGGGCCAGGAGTATCGGCATGAGTGAACGGGCCGGCTGGGCACAGGGCCGCACAGGCTGGGGGATTACGGGGCGGGTGCTGCTGGCGCTCGTCTTGTGGACCTTGCTGTGGGCGGCGGCGGCGCGCGACGGCCGGCCCGGCGCGGTCCGTGTGGCGCAGGCCCAATCCAGCGGGCCGTGGGTGCAGACCGCGGCCGGCGATTTTACCGGCTGCAGCCTGCTCACCAACACCGCCGTGTCCGACGCCAGCGGCGGCGAGGTCCGCCTGAAGTCCGTCCTGGAAGATTACTTCACCTCGCCCGCCATCGACTACACCCGCTGGATCACGGGCCAGCTCTACAACTACGGCGGCGCTTTCCCGCCCGTGGTGTCCAGCGGCGTGCTGGCCGTCAACGGCTCCTACCTGCGCTCGGCCGGCCAGATTACGGCCACCCAGCGCATCATCGAAATGCGCGCCCAGCTGCGCGTGCCGCCGCCCAACACCGCCTGGGGCGATATTGGCTTTGGGCGGGCGGACTCGCCCGGCTGCACCCCCTCTGGCTGCCCGGCCGGTGACAATCGGCTGTTCATCACCACTGATACCAACCTGGTGCAGGCCAACGCCCGCAACTTCGGCGAAGGCTCGGCCACCAACGTCAATCTGCCGAGCGTCGACCCATCGCTCTGGCACACGTACCGGATCGAGTGGAGCCCCACCGCGGCCGTCTACTATGTCGATGGCGCGCAGGCGGCCAGCATCACCAAGGCCTCCACCTACACGCCCTACGTCTGGCTCTACACCCTCAACCCCGGCGCCACCGTCCAGGTGGATTGGGCGCGCGTGCTTTATTACCCGGTCACGACCGGCACCTTCCAATCCTGCCCGGTGGATACCGGCGCCACCACCAGCTGGGGTGTT
>JAEURL010000338.1 GCA_016789165.1 Anaerolineales bacterium
TACACCAGGGCCTGCTCGGCGGGCGCGGGCTGGAGGCCCAGCGCCAGCGTCAGCGTGCCGATGGCGTTCTCGGCTTGATTGAGGCCGAGTTGAGCGCGGCCGAGCCCGAGCGTGGCCG
Organism: Anaerolineales bacterium; assembly: GCA_016789165.1. GTDB lineage: Bacteria > Chloroflexota > Anaerolineae > Anaerolineales > UBA6663 > SpSt-583. The sequence continues at coordinate 119 of JAEURL010000338.1, forward strand.
CCGCCGAGTCCGGCGTCAGCTTGAGGGCCTCCGCGAAATCGACCCGCGCCCGCTCGGGATTGGGCGGGGTGAGGGACAAATAGGCCTGGCCGCGGGCCGTCAGGGCCTCGGCCAAGTCCGGCGAGTCCGGCCGCGAACGCCGCAGCTGGCTGACCGCTTGGGTGAAGTCCGCCTGGGCCTCCGCCGCCTGGCCGGCGGCCAGGGCCAGCCGGCCGCGGGCCAGGTAGGCCAGCGGCAGATCGTCCGGCCATAGCGTGATGGCTTGATCGAGCAGGCGGCGTGCCGCAGCCGGCTCGGCCAGGCCTACCTGGACGAGCGCCTGGTCGGTGAGCAGGCGGGCCGCGTAGGCGTTTTCCTGTTTGAGCGCGGCGGCGACCGGGTAGAGGCGGCGGAAGGTGGCCGGATCCAGCACATAGGGCGCCGCCAGGGCCAGGTCCGGATCGGCGGCCTCGGCCGCGCCCTGCGCCAGGGCCGCGCGGGCACGGGCCAGGTAAGCCAGCGCTTGGCCGGGATCGCGCGCCAGGGCGGCCTCCGCGACATCCCCCGCCTCTTCGAGACGCTGGTTGGCCACGTAAGCCAGGCCCAGGCGGGCCAGCACCGCGGGGTCTTCCGGGGCCACGGCCCGGGCCTGTTCGTAGTCCGCCAGGGCGCGGGCCGCGTCGCCGCGCGCTTCGTAATACTCGGCGCGCGCCAGCCAGCCGGCCACATAGGCCGGGTCGGCGGCCAGGGCCGCGTCCAGGTTCTTGAGCGCGGCCGTCAGGCTGTTGGTGCCGATCTCGGCCAGGGCCTGGCCCAGGTAGGCCGGCGCCAGGCCGGCGTTGAGGGCCAGGGCCTCCCGATAGCTGGCGATGGCATCGCGCGGCTGGCCGGTGTAGCGGTAAGCCTCGGCCTCGAAGAAATAGACCGTGGGTTCCTTGGAGAGGACCTGGTCACGGCGCAGGACCGCGGCCCGGCTCAAGACCTGGTTCCAGGCGCCGGCATCGCCGCTCTGGCCGGCCAAGTAGGCGCGCACCAGCGAGGTGTAGTCTTCGGCCCGGCTGGCCGAGGTGGGCACCGGCGCCGGCAGCGGAGTTTGCGTCAGGCAGAGGTAAGCCGCCAGCGGCGTGGCGGCCACGGGATCGCGCGGCGCCAGGCAGGGCTCGGCGGTGGGCGTCAGGGTGGGCGGGACGGTGGCCGAAGGCGGGACGGTGGGCGTCGGCGTGGACGTGATCACCACGACCTGGGGCGGGAAGAAGACCTGCGGCGCGAAGATCAGGGTCAGCAGCGCCCCGACCATCACGACGGCGGCGGTGCCCGCCAGCGCGATCAAGATGATCTCGCGGTTGCGGGGCAGGGCCAGGAAGCCGCCGGCGCGGCGCAGGGCGCGGGCCGCGGTCTGCGCCGGCGCCAGCGCTGTCAATGCCGGGGCGGGCGGCAGGGCGGCCTCTTCCGGCTTCAGGGCGCCGAGCATCACCAGCCCGCGCCGGGCCGCCACGGAGTTTGGGTCGAGCTTGATGGCCTTCTGCAGGCAGAAGACCTGCTCTTTCTCCGTCTCAACGGCGGCGCTGAGCCAGAGCCAGAACTCCGGATTGTTGGGCTCCGCCTTGAGCAGGCGGGTCAGCAGATCGCGCGCGCGCCGGCGCTGTCCCGACTTGAAGGCCCGCACGGCCTCAGAGAACATTTCCTCTGACATGCGCGGCGGAGTGTATCACAGGTTAAAGGGCCGGCAAGCTGACCAACGCTCAGGGAACCCCGAAAACCAGGGTGTAATAGTTGGTCCACTCGCTGCCCGGCCGGACGGCGTAGGCGATGCCGATGTCCACGGCGGTGCTGAACAGGATGTTCTCGCGGTGGATCTGGCTGTTCAGCCACCAATCCATGGCGTCGGCCGGCGTGCCGCCGTAGTAGACGTTCTCGCGCGAGCGCGCCGCCGAGCCGGGGTAGCCGGCCTGGAAGACGCGGTCCTTGAACTGGGTGCCGTCCGAGCCGCGGTGCGGGTTGAGGCTGTTGATGCCGTTGCAGGCCATGTCTTGGGCGTGGCGCCAGGCGGCCTCATTGAGCTGCGCGTTCAGGTTCAGGGCCGGCAGGCCGTTCTGGGCGCGAATGCTGTTGATCTGGGCCAGCAGGTCCGCCTCGCCGGCGCTGTTGCGGCTGGACCCGCATGCGCCGGCGCCGCCTCCGCCGCCCCCGCTGGAGGCGGCCGGCGCCGCCGCAGCGGCATTGCCGGAGTAGGGGACGTCGATCCAGACCCAGAGCAGTCCGTCGTTGGGCACGCTCAACCCAAAGCGCTGGCCGGCCGGGGTTTGGAACTGCCAGCGGCCGATGTGGCTGCCGCCCTCGGCCGGGGCAACCATGTCCACCGACAGTTCCACGTAGGCGCCGGGCTGCACGCTCGGCATCGGCAAGGCGAGGGCGGCCGCCCCCATCTTGTCGCCGTTGTCAAAGATCAGCTGGTAGCCCTGCCACACGCACGAGCCGGCGTTCTGCACGCGCCAGGTCTTGACGAATTTCTGTCCGGCGGTCAGCACCGTCTGGTCCGGGATGGTGACGTCCCGATCAAAGGCGGCCTTGTTGAGGCAGTTGGCGGCGGCTGGGGCCACGGTGGGCGCCGGCGCCTGGGTGGGCTGGGCCGCGGGGGTGGGGCTGGCGGCCGGCGCCTCGGTGGGGGCCTCGGTTGGGGCCTCGGTTGGGGCGGCCGTGGGCGGGAGCGGGGAGGCCGTCGGCTCCAGGCCGGCCAGGGTGAACTGGCCGCTCACGCCGTTCGCCACCACCACGTAGTCACCGGCCGGCTGGCCGGATACATCCAGGCTGACCTGCTTCTCAAAGGCCTTGACCACGGCCGCGCAGGCGGCGCCGGCCGGCCGGGCCGTGTTGATCGTGACCACGAAGGTCCGGCCGGTCCGCTCGGTCTGCACGTCGGCCAGCTCGGTGCACGCATCGCCCAACTCGCCGGCCACCGTCACCTGGACGGCGGCCGCGCCGGCCGAAGGGGCCGCCACTTGCAGGCCCGCGACCACGGCCAGACCGCGCTGGGGCGGGCCGGCCGGCGGGGTCGCCGAGGGCGCCTGGGCGACCGGCGCCGGGGCGGGGCTGGCACAAGCCGCCAGGCTGAGCCCGAAGGCGGCACATAAAGCAAGATATTTGAACGAGCGGGCGCGGATCATGGAATGGGCTGTCCTTCTTGGGCCGTGGCGTGACCAGTGGAGGTCCGGCCTTCAAAATGCCACGACCGGCGCGCGCCCGCAATAGCGCGAAAGTCACCTTAAAAGGTTTGTTGGCGTCAGTCGCCGGCCAGGGGCAGCTCCAGGGGCACGGGCGCGCCGGCCGGCGGCTGGCCGCGCAGGTGTTTGGGCTTGACCTCCGGACATTCCCAGGCCTCGGCCGGCGTGGCCTGGCGCAGGCCCGTGAATTTGGGCAGGATGCCGCAGGCGAAGCAGCGCTCGCGGCAATCGATCCGGGTCTGGCCGCGCAGGCTCCAGCGGTAATCCTCGGCCAAAAACTGTTTCTTAACCGCGGGGTCGATGTGATCCCAGGGGAAGGTCTCGTCGATCAGGCGCTCGCGGTGGGTGTAGAAGCGCGGGTCCAGGCCGGCGGCGGCAAAGGCCTCCTGCCAGACGTGGTAATTGAAGTGCTCCTGCCAGGCGTCGAATTTGGCGCCGCGCCGATGCGCCTCCAGCAGAACGCGGCCCAGCCGGCGGTCGCCGCGCGAGAACCAGGCCTCCAGCTGGGTCTCCTCCGGATTGTTCCAGTTGAGCTTGAGGCCGGGCCCGCGCAGCTCACGTTTGAGCAGGGCCTGCTTGGCCCGGATCTGTTCGAGCGAGTCGCACGGCACCCATTGAAAGGGCGTGTGCGGCTTGGGCACAAAGGTGCTGACGCCGGCCGTGAGGCTGGCTTTGCCGCCCAGGAACTTGCGGCCCTCCGCCAGCACCTGCTTGCACAGGTCGGCGATGGCCTGCACGTCCTCCAGGGTTTCGGCCGGATGCCCGATCATGAAATACAGTTTGACCGTGGTCCAGCCGCGCTCGTAGACGGCCCGGCAGGCCTCCAGCAGCTTCGCGGTGGGGATGGGCTTGTTGATGATCTCGCGCATCCGCTCGGTGGCGGCCTCCGGCGCGAACGTGAAGCCGCCGCGCTTGTTGTCTTTCAGCGCCTCCATCAGCGCCACTGACGAGGTCTCCAGCCGCAGCGAGGGCAGGGAGATGCTCAGGTGCCGGCCCGCGAAGCGCTCCCCCACGGCCTTGACCAGCTCCACCACGTCGCCGTAGTCAGACGACGACAGCGAGAGCAGGGCGATCTCTTCGAAGCCGGTGTGGCGCAGGCCGGCCTCGATGGCGGCCACGATCTGGTCCACACTGCGCTCGCGCACCGGACGCGTGATCATGCCGGCGTGGCAGAAGCGGCAGCCGCGCGTGCAGCCGCGCATGATTTCCACCGGGTAGCGGTTGTGGATGGTGCTGATGTAGGGCACAATCAGCTTGACGGGCGGCGGCGGCAGGATCGGGACGATGCGCTTGAGGACCTTGGCCGGCGCTTCGGGGGCCAGCGGTGTGACGGCCGCCACCGTGCCGTCCTCGTTGTAGACCGGCTCGTACAGGGCCGGCACGTACACGCCCCAGATTTTGGCCAGCGCCCGCAGCAGCGCGCCCTTGTCGGCGCCGGAGGCTTTCCAGTCGCGCAGGGCCTTCAGGATGTCGAAGATCACGTCCTCGCCTTCGCCGACCACGAAGGCGTCGATGAAGTCGGCCATCGGCTCCGGGTTGTAGGCGGCGTGGCCGCCGGCGATGACGAGCGGGTGCCGGCGCGGGTCGCGCTCGGCGGCCAGCAGGGGCAGGCCGGCCAGATCCAGGAAGTTGACGGCGTTGGAATACAGCTGCTCGTAGGGCAGAGAGAGGCCCAACAGGTCAAACTCCCGGATCGGGTGCTTGGTCTCCAGCGAGAAGAGCGGCAAGCCGGCCTGGCGCAGGGCCGCCTCCATGTCCGTCCATGGGCTGAAGGCCCGCTCGGCCAGCAGGTCGGGCTTCTGGTTGATCAGGTCGTACAGGATGGCCAACCCCAGGTTGGGTGTGCCGATATCGTAGACATCGGGGAAGGCCAGGCACACCCGCGTCTGAACGGCACCCCAATCCTTGACGACGGAGTTGAGCTCGCCGCCGGTGTAGCGGCCGGGTTTGGTGATTGTGGGGAGGAGGCGCTCCAGCGCGATTTCGATCTGTTCGGGCGTCATACCAACACCTTTTCTGACGATTGTGCTCTGATTATACTCCCAGGCGGAGCCAAGTTTATGTTGGATCTCTTCTTTCGGGTGCTGATGGGGTTGGCCGTGATCGGGGTGGGTGTGCTGGGCGGCTATGGGGCGCTGGCCTTCGCGTGGACTGATCTACAGGCCTGGTGGGCCTATGTCGCCAGCCGGCG
>JAEURL010000354.1 GCA_016789165.1 Anaerolineales bacterium
GCCAGGCCCTGGACGACCTGGACGAGAACCAGTTGGCGCAGTACCGCCGGCGCATGGTCGGCTTCGTCTTTCAATCGTTCAACCTGGTGGCCAGCATGACGGCGCTCGAGAACGTCATGTTCCCCATGCGCTTCCGGCGCGCCTCCGTGGCCCACCGGCGCGATAAAGCCTTTGAACTGCTGCGGCTGGTGGGCCTGACGGACCGCGCGTACCACCGGCCCACCGAACTCTCCGGCGGCCAGCAGCAGCGGGTGGCCATCGCCCGCGCGCTGGTCAACGACCCGCAGCTCATCCTGGCCGACGAGCCCACCGGCAACCTAGACTCGGCCTCCGGCGCGCTGGTGATGCAGCTGCTGACCGATCTACACCGCCAGGGGCGGTCCGTGCTGATGGTGACGCACGACCCGCGCCTGACGCGCTTCGCTTCTGAAACTATCCGCATCCTGGACGGGCACATCGTCAGCGCCGCCGAGTACGACGCCCGCGCCAACCTGCTCACCCCCGAGACGGCCTGACCATGATCATCTCCCGCCTGAATTCCACTCTGCGCTGGCTGACCCCGCTGGCCCTGGCCTTTGGCCTGCTGGCCGCCGCGCGCCCGGCGCTGGCCGCCCTGGGCCTTACCGGCGTGCAGCCCGGCACCGTCAGCAACGCCACCGCCGCCCAGCTGGCGGTGACCGGCACGGACTTTGTCACCACCACCGTCGTCATCGTCGACGGCCTGGGCGCGCTGGATACCACCTTCGTGGCCTCCACCCTGCTGACCGCGCAGCTGCCGGCCGGCGCCCCGCCCGGCGTGTACACGGTGCGCGTCCTGAACCCGGACGGCAGCGCGGCCGCCCTGGCCAACGCCCTCACCATCACCGGCGGCACGGCCACGCCCCAGCCGAGCGCCACGCCGGCGCCCACCGCCTTTGCCCGGCCGCAATTGGTGGTGGTCTCCTACGGCGCCAGCTCAGCCGCGATCGCGGCCGGCGCCGATTACGATTTTGAGCTGACGCTGCAGAACGCCGGCGGCAGCTCGGCCACCAACATCGTGGCCGAGTTCGCGGGCGAGGATTTCCTGCCGCGCGTCACCGGCGGCATCCGGGCCGTGGGCGCGCTGGCCCCCGGCCAGGCCAACCGCATCTTCCAGCCGCTGTACGCTGTGCGCGAAGTGGCCGCCAAGAAGGTGGCCACCCTGACCGTCAAGGTCACCTCCACCAACGAGGCCGGCTCCACGTTCACGGATTCTTTCGCGCTGACCTTCCCGGTGGTCCAGCCGGTCAGCGGCGGGCCGACCCGCACCGCCACGCCCACCGCCACCGCCCGGCCGGTCGTCCGACCGCAGTTGGTGGTGACCGGTTACCGCATCGACGCCGACAAGCTGCAGCCCGGCTCGCTCTTCACGCTGGCCCTGGACGTCAGCAACGTCGGCAACTCCCTGGCCCGGCGCGTCACCCTGATCGTCGGCGGCGGCTCGGCGCCCACCACCGGCGACGGCACCCCCGGCCCCGGCGGCGTCTCGGGCGGCAGCGGCTCGTTCACGGATTTCGCGCCGGTCCAGTCGTCCAACGTGCAGTCCCTGGGCGATATCCAGCCCACGGGCGTGCTGGTGGCCCAGCAGAAGCTCATCGTCAACGCCTCCACCAAGGCCGGCGCCTACCCGCTGAAGCTCTCCTTCGTCTACAGCGACGAGCGCGGGCAGAGCTACGTGGACGACCAGGTGATCACGCTGCTGGTCTACCAATCGCCGCAGGTGGAGATCAGCTTCTACCGCGACCCCGGGCCGATCTTCGCCGGCCAGCCCAACCTGCTGCCGGTGCAGGTGGTGAACCTGGGCCGCAGCACGGCCGTGCTCGGCAACATGAAGGTCACCGGGGCCAGCGGCCAGTTCAGCAACAACGTCCTCCTGGTGGGGGCGCTGGACCCGGGCGGCACCTTCCCGCTGGACGCCAGCGTCATCCCGGATCAGCCCGGCCCGCTGGAGCTGACCGTGACCATTGATTTCAACGACGACTTCAACCAGCCGCAGAAGATCGCGGCCTCGCTGACCGTGGAGGTCATCGACGCCGGCCCGCCGATTGATCCCGGCGGGGGCGGCGAGACTCCGGGCGGCGAAGTGCCGGGGCCGGTGGTCCAGGAAAGCTGGTGGGACAGCTTCCTGCGCTTCCTGCGCGGCTTGTTCGGCCTGGACAGCGGCCAGACGCAGACGCCGGCCCCGGGCGTGCCGCTCGACGGTCAGCCGAGCGGGCCGGTCATCGTGCCCGGCAAGGGAGGCTGAGAGTATGCTGCCTGAAGAACCGCGCCCCGCCGCGCCCGAGCCGCCGGAAGGCTTGCCGGCCGGCCCCGCGCCGGAGAGCGCCCCGCCGCCGGCGCCCGGCAAGCGCTGGGCCGGCCTGCGCCGCGGCTTGTGGGAGCTGGCCCAGACGCTCGGGCAGGCCGCCCTGCTCTATCTGCTGGTGATCACGTTCATCGGCCGCTTCGAGATCCACCAGATCAGCATGGAGCCGACCTTCCACGAAGGCCAGCGGGTGGTGGTCAGCCAGATCGGCAGCGTCTTCTCGCCGCTGATGGTGCGCGTGGCCTACGCCGCCGACGCCAGCCACGCCGAGAACTGGCAGACCCGCGCGGATGACCTGTTCGGGCCCAAGCGCGGCCAGGTGGTGGTGTTCTATCCGGATCGCGAGCGCCGGCAGGATCCCCTGATCAAGCGCGTCATCGCCGAGCCGGGCGATACCCTGGAGATCCGCGAGGGGCGCGTGTACGTCAATGACCAGGCCGTCGACGAGCCGTACGTGCACGGCCTGGAGACCGTCTGCTACACCCCGTGCGGCCTGGTGCGGCTGGGCCCGGGCGAGTACTTCATGATGGGCGATAATCGGCCCAACAGCCGCGACTCGCGCAGCTTTGGGCCAGTGGACCTGGACCAGATCATCGGCCGTGTGGTGCTGCGCTACTGGCCGCTCGACGTCGTGCAGTTCTATCCCTGACCTATGCATTACCTGGACCTGTTCGCCCTGATCATGGAGAACCTCAGCCGGCGCAAGGGGCGCGTCGTGCTCACCGCCATTGGCGTGCTGATCGGCACCGCTTCAGTGGTGGTGCTGGTGTCGCTGGGCATCGGCCTGCAGCGCGGCGCCACCCAGCTCTTCGGCATCGCCGACCTGACGCGCATCGACGTCTCGCCCAAGTACAACTTCGAGGGCGGCGGCGGGGCCGTGCTGGTGGGCGGCGGTGGGGGCGGCGGCGGCGGGGCCGTGGCCACGCCGGTGCCGATCACGGACCGCACCATCGCCGACATCCAGGCCCTGCCCGGCGTGAAGGACGTCATCCCGCGCGACTACGTCCAGGCGCAAACCATCCTGCGGGCCGGGCGGCTGGAGGCCGGCGCCGGCCTGATGGGCGTGGGCACTGACGACCTGGCCAAGATGGGGGTGGAGGTGGCGCAGGGCACCACGCTGCTGGAGAAGGGCACGGTCATCATCGGCGCCCAGATCGCGCAGTCCGGGTTTTATGATCCCAAGCAGCGGCCCGGCCAGGCGCCGCCGGACCCGCCGGACCTGCTGGACAAGCAATTGACCGTGATCGCCATCAAGTGGTCCCAAGACGGCCAGGAGATCCGCAAGAACGTGCCGCTGCGCGTGGCCGGCATCACCCGCCAATCCGGCCAGGAATCCGATTGGAGCGTCTACATCTCGATGGAGGACGCCACCCTGCTGAGCCAGTGGGCCATGAACCGGCGCATCAACCGCAACAAGGACGGCTACCAGATGCTGGTGGTCAAGGCCGCCGACCCGGACGGCGTGCTGGACCTGCGCGACCGGATCGTGGACCTGGGCTACGAGGCCAGCACCTTCCAGCAGTTCCTCGAGCCGCTCAACGAGTATTACCTGACGCAGCAGGTGATCTTCGGCGGGGTGGGCGCCATCTCGCTGCTGGTGGCCGCCATCGGCATCGCCAACACCATGACCATGGCGATCCTGGAGCGGACGCGCGAGATCGGATTGATGAAGGCGGTGGGCGCCACCAACCGGGACGTGCTGAGCGTCTTCCTGGGCGAGGCGGCCGGCATCGGCTTCGTGGGCGGCCTGGGCGGCGTGATCTTTGGCTGGATGGCCAGCCAGGTGGTGGGCGTCTTGTCGCTGGTCAACTTGGCCAGCCAGGGCGGCCAATCACCCGGCTTCTTCGGCGGGCCAACGGTGCTGGCGGTGGAGACACCCGTCTGGCTGATGGCCGGCTCGCTGATCTTCGCCACCCTGGTGGGCCTGCTCTCCGGGCTGTACCCGGCCCTGCGCGCGGCCACCCTGGTGCCGGTGCTGGCGCTAAAATACGAATGAGGCCGTCTCAGCCGGGCGCGTCACGCCGCGCCTTCAAGGGGCCGGTATGACCAAACACCTCGTCCTCGTGGCCGGCAATATCGGGGCCGGCAAGACCTCCCTGGCGGAACGGCTCGGCGCGCGGCTGGGCTGGCGCACGGCCTTCGAGTCCGTGGCCGACAACCCCTATCTGGCCGATTTCTACGCCGACATGCGCCAGTGGTCCTTCCACCTGCAGGTCTTCTTCCTGGGCCACCGCGCCGAGCAGCACCTGGACCTGGCCCGCGACCCGCGCTCGGCCATCGCCGACCGCAGCATCTATGAGGACGCCTACATCTTCGCCCGCGCCCTGCACCACCTGGGCAACCTGACCGAGCGCGATTACCGCGCCTACCGGGCCGTCTTCGAGCTGGTGATGGCCGGCCTGCCCAAGCCGGACCTGCTGCTCTACCTGCGCGCGCCGGTGCCGGTGCTGATCGAACGCATCC
>JAEURL010000407.1 GCA_016789165.1 Anaerolineales bacterium
TCCAGCCGGCCAGTGCCCAGCACCGGCACCAGCTTGGCCGGATGCCGCAGCAGCCAGGCCAGCGCCACCTGGTCCGGCGCGGCCCCGCCCAGCTGCCGGCCGGCCTCGGCCAGCGCCGCGCGCACCCGCTCCGCGCGCGGATCATCTCCGGCGAACAGCCGGCCGCCGGCCAGCGGCGACCAGGCCAGCGGCGCGCAGCGCAGGCGCTGGGCCTGATCCAGCGTCCCATCCAGGAAGGGCTCCAGGCGCAGCACGGAGGCCTCGATCTGGTTCGTCACCAGCGGGAAGGGCAGACGCGCGGCCAACAGCTCAAACTGGCCGGGGGTGAAGTTGGAGACCCCAAAGTGGCGGACCTTGCCGGCCTGGCGCAGGGCCGTGAAGGCCTCGGCGATCTCGTCCGCGTCCATGAGCGGGTCCGGGCGGTGGATGAGCAGCACGTCCAGCACGTCCGTGCGCAATTGGCGCAGCGAGGCCTCGGCCGAGGCCAGCAGGTGCGCCCGCCCGGTATCGTAGATGTGGCGGGTGTGCGCCGGCCGGTTGGCCGAGACCAGCTTGATGCCGCATTTGGTCACCAGCTGCATCCGCTGGCGCAGGGCCGGCGCCAGGGCCAGCGCCTCGCCGAAGCGGGCTTCACAGGTGTAACCGCCGTAGATGTCGGCGTGGTCGAAGGTGGTCAGCCCCAGGTCCAGGCAGTGCTCCACCAGGCCGAGCAGCTCGCGCGCGGTCAGGCCCCATTCGGCCAGGCGCATGACGCCGAAGACCAGGCGGGAAACGGCGGGGCCGTCAGGGTGCAGGGCAAGCGTCGGGACGGGCATCACAGCCTCCTGGGCGGCGTGGTCAGGCCAGCAACTTGAGCTCGTGTTCCAGGGTTTCGCGCAGCCCCTCGGCCAGCGGGCGCGGCTCCCAGCCCAGCTCGCGCCGGGCCTTGGCGTTGTCGCCGATGTAGGTGGTGCCGGCGATGATGCGCAGCCCCTCGGCCGTGTAGCTCTCGGGCACCGGCACGATCTGCTCGACCAGGCCCATGACGGCCGAGAGCGCCTTGAAGACGCCGGCCGGCGCGGCGCCCGGCGCCGGAATGCCCGTGATCTGCTGGGCCAGGGCCAGCGCCTCCGGCATGGTGTGCACGGGGCCGGCCAGGAAGTAGCTCTGGCCGGGGCGGCCCTTCTCCATGGCCAGCAGGTGGCCGCGGGCGATGTCGTCCACGTGCGCCCAGCAGAAAGCCGTCTGCTGCGGGACGACGGGCAGCTGGCGCCGCAGATACTGGCGGAGCGTGGTGCGCACGCTGCTGGTGTCGCCGGGGCCGTAGATCAGGCCGGGCTGGACGATGACCAGCGGCAGGCCCTGGGCCACGAAGGTCTCGGCGATCTCGTGGGCCAGCGCCTTGGTCCGGTCATACTCGCTCAGGTGCCGGCCCCCGCTGAAGTGGTAGGTCTCGTCCACGCGCCGGCCGCCGGTGTCGGAGTTGACGGCCAGGGTGCTGGTGTAGACGCCTTTGGGGATGCCCAGCGCGCGCATCACCTCCAGCACGTTCTGGGTGCCCTGGATGTTGACGGCCTCGCCGGGGCGCTTGTCTTTGACCCCGATCTTGTACCAGCCGGCGATGTGGAAGACGCCGTCCGCGCCCGTCATCGGCGCGCGCAGCGACTCCTGGTCGGTCACGTCGCCGGGCGCCAGGCGGACGCCCAGCGCGGCCAGGTCCTGGGCCTTGGCCGGGTCCCGCACCACGGCCGTCACCGTGTGGCCGGCGGCGATCAACTGGCGGGCCACCCGCCCGCCCACGAAACCGGTGGCGCCGGTCAGGAAATAACGCATGCTGTGCTCCTCAGACCGTCATCTCGTAATCGAAGACGCGCCCGAATTGCTCGGTGATCGCGTCCATCACCGCCTCCAGCGGCGGCGGCTCGCCCAATAAGTCGGCCAGGGAGATGGCGGCGTGATCCCGGATACCGCAGCCGATGATGCCGTTGAAGTAATCCATGTCCGGGGCGACGTTGAGCGCGAAGCCGTGTTGGGAAATGCCGCGCGCATCCACCTTCACGCCGATGGCCGCGATCTTGGAGGCCGCCAGCCGGGCCGCCGGCGGGCAGGCCGGGCAGCGCGAGGCCACATCTGGCTGGATCCAGACCCCGGTCAGGCCCCGGATCTGGCCGGCCGCCAGCCCGAAGCGCGCGCAGACCCGGATCAGCATCTCTTCCAGCTTGCGGACGTAGCCCACGTAGTCACCCTGCGGCAGGCGGCCGTCCGCCGCGGACGGCGTCCCGAGCTTAAGGATCGGATAGCCCACCAGCTGGCCGGGGCCGTGGTAGGTCACGTCGCCGCCGCGGTCCACCCAGACCACCTCCAGGCCGCGCGCGCGCTGCTCGGCCGCGTCCCAAAGCAGGTGGGCGGCCTGGCCTTGCCGGCCGAAGGTGTAGGTGTGGGGGTGCTCGAGGAGCAGGAGCGTGTCCGGGATGGCGCCGGCGGCCCGCTGCGCGGCCAGCTGCTTTTGCAGCTCCCAGGCCTCCGCGTATGGCACCCGTCCCAGCCGGCGCACCTGGCAGACCGCGTTCATCTCAGCTCCGCAGGGCCTGGGCGAAGAAACGCTTGACCCGCTCCCAGGCGTCGGCGGCGGCCGCCGGCTTGTAGACGCGCGGATCGTCGTCGCGGAAAAAGGCGTGGCCGGAATCCGGGTAGACCTTGATCTCGTGCGGGATGCGGTGCCGGGCCAGCAGCGCTTCGAACTGCTCCACCGTCCCGGCCGGGATCGAAACGTCCTGATCCCCGAACAGGCCGAGCACCGGGCCGCGCAGGGCCGGCAGCTGGTCGAAGAGCTGCTGCATGCCGCCGCCGTAGAAGGTGCAGACCGCGTCCAGCGGCCGGCGCAGGCCGAGCGCCAGCGACATCCGCCCGCCGAAGCAGAACCCCAGGCTGCCGATCCGGCCCGTGCTCTGCGGGTGCGCCCGCAGGGCGTCGAAGACCGTCTCCAGCTCGGCCGGCGCGCCGGGGCCGTGCTTCTGCGCCAGGGCCAGGGCGCGCTCATTCTGGCCCAGCGCGGCCAGTTCGCCGTGGTACAGGTCCGGGGCGAAGGCCAGGTAGCCCTCGGCCGCGCAGCGGTCGGCGATGCGGCGGATGTGGTCGTCCAGGCCCCACCACTCCTGGATGACGATCACGGCCGGCCAGGGGCCGGGGCTGTTCGCCCCCGCAGCGGACGGCACGGCCAGATGGCCGGAGAGGGAGCCAAGGGTGGCGGGTATGCCCATCAGGGAGTCCTCCAACCGCCGGCCGGACAGCGGGCGGTCAGTGGCGGCCGTTAAGTTCGCGCTGGCGCAGGAAGATGAAGACCTCGGCCACTTCCGGGTCGAACTGCGCGGCGCGCAGGCGGCCGATCTCATGCAGGGCGGCGGCGGCCGGCAGCGCGCGCCGGTAGGGGCGGTCACTGGTCATCGAGTCATAGGCATCCACGACGGCCAGCAGCCGGCCCTCGCGCGGGATGTCTTTGCCGGCCAGCCGGGCCGGATAGCCGGTGCCGTCCCAGCGCTCGTGGTGGCTGAAGATGTACGGCCGCGCCCCCTGCAGGTGAGCGATGTTTTCCAGCATGCGCGCCCCGGTCTCCGGGTGGCGGCGCAGCAGCGCCCATTCGCGGTACAGCAGCGGGCCGCGCTTGTTCAGGATGGCGCGCGGCACGCGCACCTTGCCGATATCGTGCAGCAGCGCCCCGTACTCGCACACGGCCAGCGCCTCCTGATCCCAGCCAAGGGCGCGCGCCAACTCCAGCGCGTAGCTCTGCACCCGCTCCACGTGGCCGCGGGTGTAGCTCTCGCGCGCCTCGATGACGTTGGCCAGCATCGACACCGTCTGCAGGTGCGCGCTGCGCGTATCGAATAACTGCAGGGTGCGCCGGCGCTCCAGCTTGGCTTTCACCGCCACCAGCAGGTCATCCGGGGCAAAGGGCTTAAAGATGTAATCGTCCGCGCCCAGGCTGCGCGCCCGGGAGGTGACCGCGGATTCGGTGCGGGCGCTCAGAAAGAGGAAGGGCACGCCCAGGCCCTGCGGGTGCGCGCGTACCGCCTCCAGCAGGCCGAAGCCATCCAAGCGCGGCATCATGATGTCGGAGACGATCAGGTCCGGCGTCTCCACCCGGAAGGCGTCCAGGGCCTCGGCGCCGTTGAGGGTCGCCGTCACCCGGTAACCTTCGCTCAACAGCATCTCGGCCATGATGCTCAGAATGTCGGCATTGTCCTCGGCCAGGAGGATGTGTTCCATGAGGGCGGGCCGGTCACTTATTGGGGCGGGATGCGTGGAAATGCGACAACCCGCAGGGTATTTTTGGGTGCACGCGCGCCAGTATACTACACGGCCCGGCCGCAAGACCGGCCCTCGTCCGGCCTGCATGGTATGATGAACGCAACCAGACCGGTAATACGTCAAGTTGAAGCGAGGCCAGTGTGTTTCAGTCCTTGAGGCGATGGGCGGCGCGGTTCAGTCTGGCCGGGATGCTGTTCCTGGCGGCCTGCGGCGGCGGGACCACCCCGACGAGCGTCGCGCCGACGGCCGCTGTGGCCACCCTCACGCCAGCGCCCACAGCCAGCCCAACGCCCGCGCCGGATGCGCTCAGCCAGACCAAGGCCTATCTGGCGGCCTGGCAGGCCGGCCGTTACGCCGAGATGCACGGCGAGCTGGCCGCCGAAAGCCAGTCGGCCTGGCCGGCCGCGGATTTTGAGGCCCAGTACCGGAGCCTGCTGGAGACGATGTCGGTCACGGCCTTCACGGCGGAGGCCACCGGCGTTACCGAGGCCGGCGAAACCGCCCAGGTGACGGCCCACGTGCGCTATGAAACGGCGCTGGTGGGTGTGGTGGAGGCCGACCTGAGCGTGCCGCTCAAACGCGAGGGCGGGCTGTGGCGCGTGGTCTTCAGCCCGGCCCTGATCTGGCCGGAGCTGGTGGATGGGCGGCAGCTGCTGATGGTGCCGCTGACCACCGAACGCGGCCGCATTCTGGATCGCAACGGCGTGCCGCTGGCGGAACAGACCGACGCCTATGCCGTCGGCCTGGTGCCGGGCGAACTGCCGGCCGAAGGTGACGCGGTCCCGAACGCCCTGGGGCGTCTGCTGGGCCTGGCGCCCAGCCTGATCCCGCCGCTCTACGCCAACGCCGTGCCGGACCAGTATCTGCCGATCACGGAGGTGGACGCGGCCGAGTTCGACCGGCGCTACAGCTTCCTCCAACAGATCTCGGGCGTGTATCTGACCGCCTACAACGACCGCTACTACTACGGCGCCGGGGCGGCCGCCCACGTCACCGGCTACACCACCTTCATCCAGCCGGACGAGCTGGCCAGCTACCGGGCGCAGGGCTACACCGGCAGCGAGCGCGTGGGCCGGGCCGGCCTGGAGGCCTGGGCCGAGTCGTACCTGGCCGGCCGGGCGGGCGGCCAGCTGCAGTTGCGCGACGCCAGCAACACCTTTGTGCGCATGATCGCGGCCACTGAGCCGACGCCGGCCCAGGACGTGCTGGCCACAATCGATTTTGACCTGCAGCGCGCGGCCCAATTCGCGCTGGGCGATTTTCCCGGCGCCATCGTCGTGCTCAACCGGGACACCGGCGAGGTGCTGGCGCTGGCCTCCACCCCCACCTTCAGCCCGAACCTGTTCAGCCCCTACAACCGCAATGCCGGCGCCATCAACCAGGTGCTCAGCGACTCGCGCCGGCCGCTGGTCAACCACGCCGCGCAGTCCAGCTATCCGGCCGGCTCGATCTTCAAGGTCGTGACGATGGCGGCCGGCCTGACCTCCGGCCTTTTCCAGCCAGACACGTCCTACACCTGCACGGGCGAATGGAATGAGACCGGCGACCCGACCTTCACCCGCCAGGATTGGAAGGAAGGCGGCCACGGCGAGTTGACTCTCACTGAGGGCCTCTCGGCCTCCTGCAACCCGTGGTTCTGGCATGTGGGCTACGCTCTGTTCCAGTGGGACCCGCGCTGGCTTTCGGATACAGCCCGCGCCTTCGGCCTCGGCCAGTTGACGCAGACGCAGTTGGACGAGAGCCCCGGCCAGATCCCCGACCCGGATTGGAAGCAGCGGACGCGGGGCGAGACCTGGAGCGCCATCGACAGCCTGAACCTGTCCATTGGCCAGGGGGATGTGCTGGTCACACCGCTGCAGATGGCGCGTCTGGCGGCGGCCGTGGGCAATGGCGGCACGCTGTACCAGCCGCAGTTCGTGAGGGAGATTCGGCCGGCGGACGGCGGCGCGCCCAGCTACACCTTCCAGCCGGTCATTTCCAGCACCCTGCCGCTGTCGACCACGCAGCTGGCCGCCATCCAGACCGGCATGTTGAATGTGCTCCAGGAGCCGGTGGGCACGGCCCGCAACCGCTTCCGGGGCTTCCGCATCTGCGTGGCCGGCAAGACCGGCACCGCCGAAGACCCCGGGCTGTTCGGCGAACAGGATCCGGACGCCTGGTTCATGGGCTATACCTGCGCCGGCCGCACGGACAAACCCGATATCGCCGTGGCCGTGGTGGTGCAGAACCGCGGCCAGGGCTCCGACTATGCCGCCCCGATCTTCCGGCGGGTGCTGGAAGCGTATTTCGGCCTGGCGTACGTGCGCTATCCGTGGGAGTCCGCGGTCGGTGTGCCGGCGCCGGAGGAAACCCCCACCCCGGAACCCGGCGTCGAACCAGCCACCTCCGCGCCCTGAGGCACAATCCAATACCTACCAACCAAACCGGCCCGGCCGGCGTTTGCGGCTGCGGCGCTGAGCGTGGCGCCGCGCCGCCGATCCCCTGAGCGGGCCGGCGCGCGCCCACCATTTAGGCCGATTTTCGCGCGCCGGCCGTGAATCTCAAACAGTCTCCATCCGCGGCCGGCCACTGATCCGACGTATAACATAGGCAATCGAACAGCGGCGGTTCAAGCTCCTTCTCGGTTGAGCTTGGGCCGCCGCGCGCGTTTCTGGAAGTTAGACGGGTCGGCCTCAGCGTACCGGCCGCCGGTGGGCCGGCTTTTCCCGGAAAGCTGGTGTGAGCCGAGCGGGCCAACGGGCGGCGGCCGAGGAGGTGCGGAATGACGATTGAAATGGAGTTGGCCATCCGCGAACAATTCCGCCGGATGGCCAGCCTGGGCTTCACGGTGTATCCCACCGGCGTCGAGTACCCGCCGTTGACCGAGGATGAGTACGTGGCCGCGGCCCGCCTGGGCCGGCGCGTGGACCTGTGCCGCGAGCGCGGCGCCCAGATCAGGTTCTGGGACGGTGTGATCATCGGGCCCTAGCGCCCTCTCAGCCCGCCGGCCGCCGCGCCCGAAAACGGACGGCCGAGGCCTGACCACCCTGAGTGGCTGGGCCTCGGCCGTCCGTCAGCTTAAGGAGCGGGCGATGGGACTCGAACCCACGATATCTTGCTTGGAAGGCAAGCGTTCTACCACTGAACTACGCCCGCGCGCCTCAATATTATAACCAGGAGTGGTCGTTTCGCCCCGCCCCGGACATCCTCCGGGTTCACGTTTCTGGCGTAATCATGCTATAGTCCCCCCATGCCCAAGCAGACCGAGAAGATCCTGGTCGCCGAGGGAGAGGCAGACGTTCTGGACTTGATCGCCCAACAGGTCCTGGTGCCGCTCGGTTATCCGGTCGCCACAGCTCAGAATGGGCCGACCGCCCTGCAAAACGCCCTGAAATTGCAGCCGGATATCATCATCGCGGCGCTGGATTTGCCGGGGCTCTCCGCCTTTGACCTGCTCACCGCTCTACGCAGCCAGAAATCCGCCAGCCTGGTCATTGTTCTGGGCCCCAAGGGCTCGGAGAACCACATGCTGCAGGCCTTCCGTTTGGGGGCCAAGGACTTTTTGCTCAAGCCGCTCCGCGAAGCGGAGCTGGTGACGGCCCTGGACCGCGCCCTGGACGAGCTGCGCCTGCGCCGCGACCGCGAACAGCTGGCCCATAAGCTGACGGCCGCCAACCAGCAGCTGGAAAAGCGGCTCAAGGAACTGACCACCCTGTTCAGCATCGGCAAGGCCGTCACCGCCATCACCGACCTGAACCAGCTTTTCGCCCGGCTGCTGGAAGGCGCGCTGCTGGTGACGGAGAGCGACGTGGGCTGGCTGCTGCTGATGGAGGAGGGGGGCAGCGGCCGGCTCATTCTGCGCGCCACTAAGAACGTGCCGGCCCTGGCCGGCCTCAAGCTCAACCAACCCTGGGACGACGGCCTGTCGTCGCTGCTGGTGCTCTCCGGCGAAGGCATCCACATCGCCGGCGAGCCGCTGGCCAAGATGGCGGCCGGCCAGATCGCCAAGGCGGCGGTGGCGGTGCCGGTCAAAGCCAAGGATCAGGTGATGGGCGTGCTGGTGGCCGGCCACAAAGCCGGCCGGCCCTTCACCGACCGGGACCAGGCCATGCTCTCGGCCGTGGCCGATTATGCCTCCATCGCCATGGTGAATGCGCGCCTGTTCCAGGAATTGGAGACGCGCGCCCGCGCCCTGCAGAAATCCTACGACGATCTGGCGCGCGGCGGCTCGCCCGAGATGGCGGCCCGGCTCAAAGAGATCGGGGGCTGGCTGCTGCAGCTGCGCACCAGCCTGGACGCCGTCCTGCGCGGCGAAGTCGGCCCGCTCACCCACCGTCAGGCGGAGGCCCTGCGCCTGATCACGGACCGGCTGGAATCCGCGCGCCGGGCCGCCGACTCCCTCACCACCCCTCCGACCGCCCGCTCCTAGGCCATTTCGGGAAGCCTGTGACCATGCCCTGTCCGGCCCGCAGGATTAGCCGCTCTGGGGATTGTTTGCCAGCCTGCTGCCGCGATGTCTGAGCCGACGCTGCTGGTGGTGGACGACGCGCGCGAAATCCGCGAGTTCGTGGCGGATGTGGTGCTGCGCCCAAGCGGCTACCGCGTGCTGGAGGCCGCCGACGGCGCCACCGCCCTGGAGCTGGTGGCCCAGGAACACCCCCAACTCGTGATCAGCGACATCAAAATGCCGGGCATTACGGGCCTGGATATGGCGCGGGCCATCCAGCACGAGTGGCCGGGCCTGCCCGTCATTCTGATCACGGCCGAAGGTTCGGAGGAGATCGCCCAGCAGGCTTTGCGGGCCGGCGCGGTGGATTATTTCATCAAGCCGTTTGACCCGGATGAGCTGCTGCAGTCCGTGCAGCGGGCCCGGGCCCGCGCCGCCGCGCCGCGCCCGGCCGCCGCGCCGGCGCACGGGTCCGATCTGGAGACTCTGCTGGCGCTCAGCCGGGAAGCCGCCTCGCCCTTGGATGCCGACCGGGTTCTGCCCCGCGTGGTGGAGGCGGCCGTCCACCTGACCGGCGCCGAGGCCGGCGCGCTCTGGGTGGCGGAGGCCGGCGGCGATCTGGCGGCCCGGGCCGCGTACGGCGCCGCCGGCGGCCCCGAGCGCCTGGCGGCGGCGGATACGCTGGCCGGGCAGGTGCTGCGCTCCGGCGAAGCGCTGCAGCTGGCCGGCGGCGGGCACCGCCTGGCCTCGGGCGCCGAGGCGCAGGCCGTGCTGTATGCCCCGCTGCGCGGCCGCGAGCAGGTGCTGGGCGTGCTGGGCGTGGAGAACCGCCAAGCGGCGCGCGCCTTTGATGAGCGCGCCCTCCGGCTGGTGCGCCTGCTGGCGGATTACGCCGCCATCACCCTGGAAAGCGCGCAGTTGTATTCCACAGTGGAGACTGAGCGCACCCGGCTGTACACGATCTTGAACGAGATCGAAGACGGCGTGATCGTGCTGGATGCCGACAGCCGGCTGGCGCTGGTCAACCATCCCGCCCGGCGCACGCTGGGCGTGGAGCGGGTGGATGTCGCCGGCCAGCTGGTGGCGGACGTGATCAACCACCCGGACCTGCTGGCCCTGGCGACCGGCGACCGGCGGGTGAGCGAGGTGGCGCTGGCCGACGGACGCACATTCAGCGTGCGGGTCACCCCCCTGGCCGCCATCGGTCGGGTCCTGATCATGCATGACGTCACGCATTTGAAGGAGCTGGACCGGGTCAAATCCGAGTTTGTCACCACGGTATCGCACGACCTGCGTTCGCCGTTGACCTCCATGCTCGGCTACCTGAGCCTGCTGGAGCGGGTGGGCCCGCTGAACGAGCGCCAGCAGGAGTTCGCGCAGCAGCTGCGCACGAATGTGCAGGCGATGACGTCCTTGTTGAGCGAACTGCTGGACCTGGGGCGGATCGAGGCCGGCCTGGATGCGCAGAAGGAGATTCTGCCGATCAGCGGCCTGGTGCACCGGCTGGTGGAGGAGAAGCGGCCGGAGGCCCGGGAGCGCGGCCAGGTGCTGCACCTGCGGGTGGCCGCCGGCCTGCCGCCGGTGCCCATGAACGTCGTCCGTCTGCGCCAGGCCCTGCTCAGCCTGCTGGACAACGCCGTGCGCTACACCCCGGAGAAGGGCCAGATCAGCGTAGATGTTTACACCGAAGGCGAGTTCGTGGTGATCACGGTCACCGACAGCGGCGTGGGCATCCCGCCGGCCGATCAGCCGTATATTTTTGACAAGTTTTTCCGGGCCGCCAACGTCCGCGGGCAATACCCCGGCGCCGGCCTGGGCCTGTCGGTCGCCAAGTCCATCGTCGAACAGCACGGCGGCCGCATCTGGGTCGATTCGAGCCCAGGTACTGGGTCCACATTCAGCCTCATGCTCCCCACCGCCCGCGCCCGCTCCGCCTGAGCCCCGCCTGTTAGCACTCTTTATTACAATTTGCTAAATAGGACTTGACACGCCCAGACAGTTTGGCTATTATCTCGGTCAAGAGTTAGCACTCTTTTTGCCAGAGTGCTAACTTTTCCGTGTGTGAGCTGAAATCACTCTCTAACTCTTTTGAGGAGGCAAGATCATGGCTCTTTCTCTCAAACCGCTGGGCGACCGCGTTGTCGTCGAGCCCATTGAACAAGAAGAGGTCACGGCGGGCGGCATCGTCCTGCCCGAAACCGCCAAAGAGAAGCCGCAGCGCGGCACGGTGGTCGCGGCCGGGCCAGGCTCGCGTGACGACGACGGCGATCGCATCCCCCTGGATGTGAAGGTCGGCGACATTGTGCTGTACGCCAAGTACGCCGGCACCGAGTTCAAGGTGGAAGGCAAGAAGCTCCTGATCCTGAAAGAGAGCGACCTGCTGGCCATCGTCGAAGGCGGCGACGAGCCCAAGAAGGGCAAGAAGTAAGCCGGTTCCCTATTTCCCACCGAACCCACTGCCGATTGCGAACTAAGGAGTAACTTCACATGGCTGCCAAGCAACTCGTGTTTTCGGAAGACGCCCGCCGCCGGCTGCAGCGCGGCGTCGATATCCTGGCCAGCGCCGTCGCCACCACCCTGGGCCCCAAGGGCCGCAATGTGGCGCTGGATAAGAAGTTCGGCGCCCCCACCGTCACCCATGACGGCGTGACCGTGGCCAAAGAGATTGAGCTGGAAGACCCGTATGAGAATATGGGCGCCCAGCTGCTGAAGGAAGCGGCCACCAAGACCAACGACATCGCCGGCGACGGCACCACCACCTCCACCGTCCTGGCCCATGCCATCGTCACCGAAGGCCTGAAGGCCCTGGCCGCCGGCTTCAACCCGATGATGGTCAAGCGCGGCATCGAGCAGGCCTCCGACACCGTCGTCGAGGCCATCCGCAAGCAGTCCCAGAAGATCGACACCAAGGAAGAGATCGCCTCGGTGGCCACCAACTCGGCCGCCGATGCCGAGATCGGCCAGCTGATCGCCGACGTGATGGACAAGGTCGGCAAGGACGGCGTCATCACGGTCGAGGAAAGCAAGTCCCTGCAGTTCGAGACCGAGTACGTCGAGGGCATGCAGTTCGATCGCGGCTACATCAGCTCCTACTTCATCACCAACACCGACGTGATGGAGGCGATCATCGCCGATCCGTACATCCTGATCTACGACAAGAAGATCTCGGCCGCCGCCGACATCGTCCCGATCCTGGAGAAGCTGGTCCAGATCGGCAAGCGTGACCTGGTGATCATCGCCGAGGACGTGGACGGCGAGGCGCTGGCCACCCTGGTGCTGAACAAGCTGCGCGGCATGCTGAACGTGCTGGCCGTCAAGGCCCCCGGCTTCGGCGACCGCCGCAAGGCCATGCTGCAGGACATCGCCACCCTGACGGGCGGCACGGTCATCACCGAAGAGCTGGGCAAGAAGCTCGAGTCGGCCACCCTGGCGGACCTGGGCCGCGCCGGCAAGGTCGTGGCCACCAAGGACGACACCACCGTCGTCGAGGGCAAGGGCAACGCCAAGGCCATCAAGGGCCGCATTGAAGAGATCAAGGCCGAGATCGACAAGAGCACCTCGGACTACGACAAAGAGAAGCTCCAGGAGCGCCTGGCCAAGCTGTCCGGCGGTGTGGCCGTGATCCGCGTCGGCGCGGCCACCGAGACCGAGCTGAAGGAGAAGAAGCACCGCGTCGAGGACGCGCTCTCGGCCGCGCGCGCCGCGGTTGAGGAGGGCATCGTGCCCGGCGGCGAGATCTCCCTGGTCAACGCCATTGTGGCGGTCGAGAAGCTCAAGGTCGAGGACGAGGACGTCCAGGTGGGCATCAACATCGTCCGCAAGGCCCTGGAAGCCCCCATCCGCAAGCTGGCCTCCAATGCCGGCCAGGACGGCTCCGTCATCATCGACGGCGTCCGCCGCGCGGGCAAGGACCAGAAGAACAAGAACATCGGCTACAACGTCCTGACGGGCGAGTACGTGGACATGATCAAGGCCGGCATCATTGACCCGGTCAAGGTCGTCCGCGGCGCCCTGGAGAACGCGGCCTCCATCGCGGCCATGATCCTGACCACGGACGCCCTGATCACCGACGTCCCGGAGAAGGAAAAGGCCCCGGCCATGCCCCCCGGCGGCGGCATGGGCGGCGACTTCTAAGTCGGCCAGATAGCCTGAACGCCAACGGCCCCTCCACGCGAGGGGCCGTTTTATTTCCGCCGCCGGCCGTCAGCCTGCTGACAGCAACCCGGCGGCCAGGCCTCCGTAGAAATTGTCAGAACAACTCTCTGGAGGTAACCATGACCGCTCAATTTAGCAAACTGCGCACCTCGCGCCACAACCGCATGCTCTTGGGTGTCTGCGGCGGGCTGGCGGAATTCACGGGCATCAGCGCCGGCTGGTTCCGCCTGTTCTTCCTCATCGCGGCCATCCCCGGCGGTGTGCCGGGCCTGGGCTTGTATTTCGTGCTTTGGCTGATCATGCCCAAGGGCTGAGCGGCGCGG
>JAEURL010000488.1 GCA_016789165.1 Anaerolineales bacterium
GGCGTAGTTCTGGACGAGATCCTGGCGCAGGCCGTCGGCCGCGAAGAAGATGACTTTGTCGGCCTTGGGCTGGGCGGTGCCGGCCGCTTGGGTAGCGGCCGCCGGCCCGATGGCCGCTACCAGCAAGGCAACGGCAACGGCAAGATGCAACAATCTTACTTTCACAGGTATGCTCCTTGGGCTTTGAATAACTCCGACGGTTCGGGGGCGGCCAGCAGCCGGCCGCCCGGCTCGCGACGCGTTTTATACCAGGCTGGTGACTTCGAGAGGCGGCCTCCTTTCGCAGCACAGCGGATCGACGCTCGATAGCCAGAGCGGCAGACAGCCATAGACCACCACAAGCGTGGCCGGTGGTTGAGCTGATCTTTTACTTCTAGGAATAGGACTGCAAAACTACTGTATCACGCTTCTTGTTGTGGGCAAGTGGAGCATGACTTTTTACTGATGCCTGGTGCCGGGCATCACAATCTGGAGAGCGCCTCCACAACGATCCGAGGCCAATCGCCCGGCGGTCTTAACCGGCGCTCGCCAACGTTTTAATCGTGAGCGGAACCCAAACAGCACACCGGCGGGCCTCCCAATCTTGGAGGCCCGCCGGTGTCAGACGGAGGCGATCGGGACGCCGGGTCGGCCGGCCTCCCCGCCGCGATGGGTTAGCGGCGTCGGTCAGGGCAGGCGGATGAGCAGGAGCTGTCCGCCCTCGCGCTTGTAGGTGAAGTCCGGCCCCGGCGGCGCAAAGTTGTCGGCGCCGTCGGCTTTCTCCACCCAGAGGGTGTGGGCCTGGACGTTGATCAGGAACGCTCCCGGCCCGAACGCGGCTGAGGCGTCGACGATGCCGGTCGTCTCCCAGGCCCCCCAATTGCCGGCGCTGCGCCCATCGACGTCGGTGGAGCCGCCGTCGGCCGACTGATCCACCTTGGCCACGACGGCCGGCGCGCCGGCGAAGGGGACGTACCAGAGCCGGGCCGTGGTGGCGTTCGGGTCCGCGGAGCCGACCGGGAACTGCTGCGAGCTGCCGGGGTCTTCGGTCAGGAGCAGGCCGGTGGCCGTGGTCTCGATGTTGTCGGGCTGATGGACCTCCGCGAGCGTTTTGACCGGATTGTCGTCGCCCTCGACGAAGACGGTGAGCGCGGTGACCACCGTCGGGTCGTTGGGATCGAGCACCATCTTCCAGATCCGGCCGTTGGTGGAGCGGAAGTTGGGCGTATCCAGGCTCTGGGCCGCCGTCCGGCCGCGGCCCGAGTCGACGATGTAGACGACGTTTTCCAGGCCGGGGCGCTTGTCGTAGGCGAGGTCTTCGATGCGCACGAACTGGAAGACGTTGTTGAGGTCGCTCCAGTACTCGAGCACCCATTGCGGGCCGTCGATGCCCAGCGGCGCGGCCGTGCGGGGATCAAGCTGCCAGCTGCCGTTGCTGGGCGGCAGCGGGAAGCCGAAGTCCGCGGCGCGCACCTCGGTGCCGTCCGGCCGCCGGCCGGTGGCAATCATCTTCGGCACCTTGATGAAGTGGCCGGTGACGACGGCGCCTGAGCCGGGGAGCACCTGATAGTAATTCCGCACGCCGGGCGTGTCCGACACGAACGCCCACAGGTCGCCCTCGTCGGCCAGCAGCGCGTCGGTGCTGCCGGCGATGTAGGAGTAGAGCTGCGCCTGGGCCGGCACGGCGCCGGCCGGGAACACCCCGCCGGTCAGCGGCCCGCTGGTGAAGGTGTCATCGCCGGAGAGGACGACCGGATAGCCGTAGCCGGGGATGGCGACGCTGTTTTCGTGGTTGTGCCGGCCCATCCCGTAGAGCGGGTGCTGCTGGCCGGTCTGGACGTCCAGCGCCACCACCAGCCCGACCTCGCTCGCCGCCGGGTCGCCCAAGGCCGGCGGCCAGGCCAGGCTCTGCCGCAGCACGTAGTCCGGCGACTCTTCGTTGGTGAACAGGATCTCGCGGTCGAAGCCCTCCCGGCTGGTGGCCAGGTAGTTGGAGCAGAAGCGCTGATAGCCCGCGCTGCTCGCGATGGCAAACGACCCGTTGAGCACGCCGGCCGAGTGCTGGTTGAGGATCAGCCGGCTCACCTGGGCGTTGTCGAAATCGTTCTCGCCGTTGGCGGCCGTGGGGTTGGCCGCGTTGTAGGGGAAGGGGACCTGGCTGGTTTCGTGGTTGATGAACAGGTCGACGCGCCCCTGGCCGCGCGGGCGCACGGCAATCCCATCGGGGATGGCTTCGTAGCGGAAGCCGCTGGGGAGCACATCGCCGACCGTCAGGAGCGGCGTGATCTGCACGCCGGGCATCACGGCGGTCAGCATGGCGGGCTGGCTGGTCTGGTACCCGCTGCGATTGTCCCCGGCGGACGCGGCGCCGGCGGGGGCGATCACCAGCGCCGCGATGACGAGGGCGGTAAGCAGGCGTAACACCGGCCGGCGGGCGGCCAGGGTTGGCTCGGGAGGCAGCATGGCGGTTCTCCTTGTACTTCTGGGGAAGGGTGGGCCGATTCGTAAGCCGACACGCGGACCGCACACCAAGCTGACGTCACCCCGCGGAGGGGAGGCCGGCGCCGGCCTCCCCTCTCTGGTTACAAACTGGGAGTTACGGTGTGACAGCCTCCACGATCACGTCGCCGGTGCCGATCAGGATATTGGTGTCGGTCCGCACCTGCACGGTGCCGAGCAGCACACGGCCCGCCGCGGGCGCCGCATTGGCCGTGACCGTGCCGGCCACATTCCAGACGGCGCCGGGGGCGCGCAGGGCGTTGGCGTCCGTGACCGCCACCGCGCCGAAGGCGGCGTTGGCGAACACGTCCACGTAGTTGTAGGTGGTGGTGCCGGACGGCACGGAGTAGCCGTCGATCAGCACGCGCCACAGGCCGGCGGCCGGGCCGGCAATCGTCACCGACTCCTCGGAGTCGCCGTCCGCGCTCTGGCCGGCCAGCACGCACGTGCCGGAGGTGCAGTTGTAGACGAATAGGTCCAGGTCGGCGGCCGGGTCAGACGGGCTGCCGATGGTGGCGCGCAGCGAGGTCGAGCCGGCGGCGACCGTGACGTCGAAGACTTGCTGGGCGAGGTTGGCGATCGCGGGCGTGGCGCGGTAGGCGCTGCCCAGGCTGCCGCCGCCGACCGCGCGCCCGGTGAAGGCGCCGAACAGGTTGGTCAGCGTGTAGGCGCGGGCCACCGGCACGCCCAGCGCGGCCGCGGGGATCACGTCCGGATTGGGCGCGACGCTGGCGCCCAGGATCGAGACCGCCAGGGTGTAGGGGGCGCTGACGGCGTCCGAGTTGCGGCGGGCGTCGACCGTGATCTCCCAGACGCCGGCCTGCGGGTTGGACGTGGTGCGGCTCAGGGCCGAGCCGGTGGTGCAGCCGCCCGGCGCGCCGTTGTAGCAGTTGCTGACGGCGTTCGAGTCGATGCTGACGCCGTACGGGTGCCAGCGCAGGAAGCGCACGGCGCCCAGGCCGGCCGCGCCGCCGCCGGTCAGGTCCACCTTGAGGGCGGGCGTGCCGGCCGGCACGTTGAAGTAGTAGCTGTGGAACTGGCCCGGCCCGAGGGCGCCGGTCTTGGTGACGGTGAAGCTCGGCCCGGCAAACTGGTCCGCGGCCACCACCACGTTCATGGTCTGGTAGTCGATGCCCACGGTCTTGGGGTCGTCCAGGTTGAGGATGGCCGAGTGCGCGCCGCTGCTGGCCGGGCTGATGGTCACCGGGAAGGCGACCGGCGTGTTGAGCGGCAAGGCCACGCTGCCGGCCGAGGTGAAGGTGCCGTCGTTGCCCACCCAGCTGATGGCGTAGCTCACGGGCTTGGAGCCGCCCTTGGTGCGGATGAAGGTGTAGGTGCGGGTGTAGCTGGCGCCGGCGGCCACGCCCTCGCGGTCGTTGATGCCCACGCCCACGCCGGGGGTGGCCAGGAAGCCGCTCAGGATGGTGTTGACCGGGACGGCGCTGCTGATCTCGGCCGTCTTGATATTGGTCCGCAGCAGGGCCCAGGCGGCGCCCACGTTGATCAGGCCATTGCCCTGTTCGTAGGCCTGGTAGCGGCCGGTCAGGAAGCGGGCCGTCGAGCTCAGGGCCTGCCGGATCTGGGCCGGCTGCTTCTGCACGCCGGTCTGCTGGGCGGCGCTGATCAGCAGGGCCGCGGCGCCGGCCGCCTGCGGCGAGGCCATCGAGGTGCCGTTGAACAGGGCATAGCCCACCGGGCAGACCTGGGCCAGACAGCCCTGCGGCTGCCAGACGGGGATGGTGGAGATGGCGGCGCCGGAGGCCACCAGGTTGGGCTTGAAGCCGCCGTCCTCACGCGGGCCGCGCGACGAGAAGTAGTGCAGGTTATCCTGCTCGTACAGCTGCGCGCCGTAGGCGGCCAGGTAGGTGTCGTCTGTGATGTAGGCGCCGATGCTCAGCGCCAGGGTGGCCACCGACGGATCGCCGATGGTGTTCATGCCCGGCCCGCTGTTGCCGGCCGAGAGGAACATCTGCACGTTGTACTGCTCGATCAGGCGGTTGTAGAGCAGGGCGCGGGCGTTGTTGCCGTCGTTGAGCGCCGGCAGGCCGCCGATGGACATGTTGATCACGTCCACGTTGCTCTGCTTGGCGGCGTAAATCATGCCCTCGATCAGGGCCGTGGCCGTGCAGCCGGTGGTGAACAAGCAGGCCCGCACCGAGACGATCTTGGCGCCGGGGGCCGCGCCGCTCATGGCGCCGCCGAACATGGCGTTGGCCGAGGTGATGCCGGCCACATGCGAACCGTGCGCCCCGGAGATGATGCCGATGTTGACCACCTTGCGCTGGCCGTCGGTCTGGACCACGAACGGCATGCGCTCGGCCACGGCGGTGGCGGGGTTGTCGGTGCCGAAGTAGTTGACGTCGTAGCGGACCTTGTAGTCCGTCATCGCCATGTCGTCGGCGAAGGAGTTGTTCTGATTGGTGTCGACGTAGACGGTGTTGGCGGCTGTGTCCCACAGGACCGCGAAGCGGTCGGTGCTGTCGCCGTCGCGGTTGACATTGCTGCCCACCTCGCCGCCCAGCCGCGGGTCGCCCTCGTTAAAGATGGCGATGCGGTACCCGCCGGCGCCGGGGGCCGTGTACGTGACCCCCTGGAAGTCAAAGCTGGGGCCAGCCACCTGGGCCGTCATGTCCAGCCAGGTCGGGTCGCCGTCGTTGAACGGGTCCGTGGCCGTGACCCAGTCCACGATCTTGCGCTCGCCGGTGCTGGTGGTGAGCAGGCTGGGATGATCCAGCGTGACGCCGCTGTCCACAATGCCGATCGTCACGCCCCGGCCGTCCCAGGTGGGATGCGCGGCCAGGAATTGCGCGGCGCCGATGTCGCCGATGGGCATGTAGGGGTTGTTATTCGGAGTGCCGGCCCCGGGCACGGGCTGCGGGATGACGCCCAGGACGCCGTCCGGCTCGGGGCGCGGGTCCTCCAGGGGCAGCACTTCGTTCAGATCGAAACCCTCCACGCCGGGCAGGCCGGCGGCCGCCTCCACCTGGTCGAGCGGCAGGGCCGCGCGCACGTAGTCGATGTCGCCCTCGGTGTAGCCGACGCTGCCGCCCAGGGCCGCCAGGCCGGCGATCACCTTCGCGCTCGCGCCGCGTTGGGCCGCGACCAGGACCGTCACGGTGCTTTGGCCGTTGGCGCGGGCCTCGGCCAGCAGCTGCCGATCATACTTGGACAACGGCGCCGGGCGGGCCGCGCCGGCCGGGCTGGCCAGGGCCGCGGCCGGCAGCGCCACGGAGATGATCAGGCTAAGCAGGGTCAGGCTGCGCAGATAGGTGGACACTCGTTTCATTTTGTGATGGCCTCCACTAGATCAACGGTTGCTGTGCTCGGTTCACCAGGAACGGATGCGTGACGGAAACTGGGTGGTGGTAGCGGCCTCCTTTGCTCCGCTGAGGCACCCGCCTGATTGGGCGTCGTCTGGGCGCCGCAATCGGGATGACGGCCGGCCGGCGCGCGGATGCCCGCGGGCCGGTGGCGGTTCGGCGATCGGGTGGTCAGCCCGCGCCGGCGTGGAGTTGTGGTTGAAGTTCTTGGAACCTGAGCGCGGCCCAAGCGGCCGGCTCAGCAGGCGGTTTTGCTAAATGCCGGCCAAGCCCCGAGCTGGGCTGGCCTGACCTTCCGGCTAGGGCGCTGCGGCCACCAGCCTGAAATCAGTTGGCAAATGATTTACCGCTTAGCAGAGGCAAAGGATACGGAGGCCCGGCCCGTGGGAAGGCGGCCTAGGGCTTGCACTTTGGCTGGCCGGCCGGATTGGTGGGGCAGGCGGTGGGCGCGGCCTCAGACGGGGCCTCAGACGGGGCGGGATCAGTAGGTTTGTGGTCCAGCCCAGGCGGCGCATTCGTAGGCGCCGGCGCGGGGTCGGTGGGCTTGTTTTCCAGGCCGGGCGGAGTCGCGGGCGGCCCATGCGGCCGGCTGGTGGGCTCAGCCGTGGCTGGCGCTGGCGCCGTCGTGGCCGGCCCGGTGACCGCCGGGGCC
>JAEURL010000502.1 GCA_016789165.1 Anaerolineales bacterium
GGACCGGCCGGAGGAGCTGACGCCCGACCAGGCCCGCCTGCTCGGCCACATCGAGCAGGCCCTGCGCGCCGAATACCTGTACAAGAAGAACAAGGACTACCTGGTCCAGGCCGGCAAGATCATCATCGTGGACGAGTTCACCGGCCGCATGATGCCCGGCCGGCGCTGGTCGGACGGCCTGCACCAGGCGGTGGAGGCCAAGGAAGGCGTCCAGGTCCAGCAGGACAACGTCACCTACGCCACCATCACCCTGCAGAACTACTTCCGCCTGTACCAGAAGCTGGCCGGCATGACCGGCACGGCCCTGACCGAGGCCGAGGAGTTCGACCGGATCTACAGCCTGGCCGTGGTCTCGGTGCCCATGAACCTGGAGTATCAGGCCGGCCGGCCGGACTCCCTCCTGCAGCCCGCCGAGGTCAAGGAAGACGGGCAGAAATTCACCTACTTCGCCCGCAAAGACGACCCCGAGAAGAAGCCCATCTACTGGCGCCGCAAGGACTACCCGGACCTGGTCTACCGGACCGAGGAAGCCAAGCTGCGCGCCGTGATCACCGAGGTCCTGCGCCGGCACCTGCACGGCCAGCCGCTGCTGATCGGCACCACCTCGGTCGAATCGTCCGAGCACCTGTCCGAGCGCCTGCGCCCGGACCCGCTGCAGCGCTTGGCCATGGTCCTGCTGCTGCGCGACGCCTGGTTCAAGAAGAACAAAAAAGAAGAAGACGGCATGCTCGTGCCGGAGCTCAAGCCGCTGGACGAGCCGCTGGATAAGCTCAACCGCGCCGAGCTGGCCCGCCAGCTGAAGGAGCACGGCCTGTCCACCAATCCGGTGGGCGAGGAGAACGTCGCCCGGCTGCTGGGGCTGCTGGATGTGCCGGCCACGGCCAGCGCGGACCTGGTGCGCGTGCTGCAGAGCGGCGTCCGCCACAACGTCCTGAACGCCAAGAAGCACGACGAGGAAAGCCGCATCATCGCCGACGCCGGCGCGCTGGGGGCCGTGACCATCGCCACCAACATGGCCGGCCGCGGCGTGGACATCAAGCTGGGCGGCGAGATGGCCGAGGAGATCCTGACGGCCGTCAACCGCGTGCTGCGCAAGGCCGGCGTGGACGACCCCTACGACCTGACCCAGGCCGAACGCCGGGCGCGCCTGCAGGCGGTGCCGCCGGCCGAATGGGGCATCTACGCGGCCGAGTGCCAGCTCTTCCTGCAGCTGATCGACGACGCCGAGAAGGTGCGCGTGGTGGGCGGCCTGCACGTCGTCGGCTCGGAGCGCCACGAGGCCCGGCGCATCGACAACCAGCTGCGCGGCCGCGCCGCCCGCCAGGGTGACCCCGGCTCGTCGCAGTTCTTCCTCTCGCTGGAAGACGAGCTGATGCGGCGCTTCGGCGGCCAGGGCGTCTCCGACCTGATGCAGCGCCTCAAGATCGACGACAGCGTGCCGATCGCGGCCGGCATCGTCAACCGCACCATTGAGCAGGCCCAGACCCGGGTCGAGGGCGCCAACTTCGACATCCGCAAGCACCTGCTTGAGTACGACGACGTCCTCAACGCCCAGCGCAACACCATCTACACCCAGCGCGACCGGATCTTCGTCAAGGAAGACCTGATCGACGACTTCGACGAG
Source organism: Anaerolineales bacterium (assembly GCA_016789165.1). Classification (GTDB taxonomy): domain Bacteria; phylum Chloroflexota; class Anaerolineae; order Anaerolineales; family UBA6663; genus SpSt-583. Next base: position 1,625 of record JAEURL010000502.1, read on the forward strand.
ATGCTGACGGCGGAGGTGGCCCGGCGCGTGGAGCTGAACGCGGCGGCTGGCGAGCGCTGGAAGCTGTTCGCCTGGCTGGACGAGGTCCAGCAGCCGATCCTGATCCCGGCCGGCCCGGACCGCCCCGAGGCGCTCCATCCCACCTACGCGCAGGCGGTCCTGCTGCGCGAGCTGGAGGCCGGCGACCGGCGCGCGACGCTGCTGGAGCTGGCCCGCGACGCGCTTAAGGTGGAGCGCGGGCACCTGCTGGAGGCGGTCGAGACCCAGGTGGAGCGCGCCGAGGAGCGCCTGGACAGCCAGGTGAAGGAGCGCCGCCGCGCCGCCGAGGAAGCCCTGGAGGCCCTCGAGATGGAGGCCCAGGAGAGCGGCCGGCCCATCGACGCGCGCACCGCTTATCGGGCGGTGGCGGAAGTGCTCGGCCTGCCTCTGCAGCCCTCCGCCGCCGAAGTGCGCGAATTCGACCCGGCCGCCTTCAAGCGCCAGATCCCGGAGTGGGCTGAGGCGGCCATCACCGCCCGGACCCGCGCCGGCCTGGTGGCCGCTATCGAGCGGCGCCTGGGCGCCTCGCTCGGGCTGCCGGCCCCCGCGCGCTCTGGCGCCGGCCCGGACGAGGACTGGGACGCGATGCGCCGGCAGCTGCTGGCCGCCACCGAACAGGCCTTTGACGCGCGGACGGAACGCACCCTGGCCGATATCGAGCGCGAGTTGAAGGCGCAGCCGGCCCTGGACGCCCCCACGCCCGCCCAGCTGGCGCGCGCCCTGATCGGCACCAGCGTGGGCCGGGCCGTCGCCTTTGACCGCAACCACCGCCGCCTGGAGGTGGCCGTCCAGCGCCTGCACTACGTTTACCT
>JAEURL010000522.1 GCA_016789165.1 Anaerolineales bacterium
ATGAAGCGCTCTGCCGCGAGCTCCAGGCGCTGCTGGCCGACGCCGCCTACCGCGGCCAGGCCTTCTACGCCGGCCCGGTCACCGGCGTCTTTGATGCCGCCACGCGCCAGGCCCTGAAGGATTTCCTGGGCTGGGAGAACTACGACGTGCGCATCCGCGATGACGACCTGATCGACCGCCAGGTGCTGGCCGATCTCCGCCGCAATTACGCGGCCTGGCGCGCCAGCCAGCGCTCCCAGTTGCCCAGGCCGTCGTAGGCCGCGTACTTGTAGGCGTCGGCCAGGGTGGGGTAGTTGTAGACGGCGCGGATGAACTCGTCGATGGTCTGACCGTTGGCCAGCGTCTGCGCGCCGATGTGCACCAGCTCGGCCGAGAGCTCGCCGATCAGGTGGACGCCCAGCAGCTTCTTGTCCTGCGGCGCAAAGACGAGCTTGAGCAGGCCGTTGGTCTCGCCGATGATCTGGCCGCGCGGGTTGCTGTGGTAATAGGCGCGGCCGACCAGGCACGGGATCTGTTGGGCCCGGCACTCGTCCTCGGACAGGCCGACCATCGAAATCTCGGGGATGGTGTAGATGGCGTACGGCAGGACCGGGGAGACCTGCTCCTTGTAGCGCAGGTTGAAGGCGTGCACCATCGCCACGCGCGCCTGCTCCATGGAGGTGGAGGCCAGGGCCGGGAAGCCGATCACGTCGCCGGCGGCGTAGATATTGGGGACGGTCGTCCGGTAGTGCTCGTCCACCGTGATCAGGCCGCGCGCGCCCTGCGCGATGCCGAGCGCCTCCAGCCCCAGCCCCTGGCTGTTGCCCTGCCGGCCGGCCGCGAACAGCGCGATCTCGCACTCCAGCCGCTCGCCGCTCTTCAGGTCCAGGTGGACGTGGTCGCCGCCGACGCGGGTGGCCAGCACGCGGTCGTTAAAGATGAAGCGCAGGCCCAGGGCCGCCAGTTCCGTCTGCAGTTGGCCCGCGATCTCCTGATCCACCACCGGCAGCAGGCGCGCGCGCGATTCCACCAGGGTGACGCGCACGCCCAGGGCCGTAAAGAGCGAGGCGTACTCGCAGCCGATGACGCCTCCGCCGATGACGGCCATGGTCTTGGGGATGAAGCCCATGCCCAGGATCGAGTCCGAATCGTAGACGCGTTCGTGGTCGAAGGGCACCTCCGGCGGGTGATAGGGGGACGAGCCGGTGGCGATCAGGACGAAGTCCGTGGTCAGGTCGCGGACGCCGCCGGCCGTCAGTTGGACGCGCACGGTGTGCGGGTCCAGCAGGGCGCCGGCGCCCCAGATCAGTTCGATCTGGTGGCGGTCCAGGTTGTGGCGGATGGTCTGGTGCTGCTGGCCCACCACCACCAGCTCGCGGTGCATGAAGTCCTTGACGGTCAGCCCCTCTTTGAGCGAATAGTCGATGCCGTACAGGCCGCGCTGGCGCAGGCCCGAGAAGTACAGGGCCGTCTCGCGCAGGGTCTTGGACGGCACCGTGCCGGTGTTGATGGCGGCGCCGCCCAGGTGCTCGGCCTGCTCCACCAGCGCCACGCGCTTGCCGAAGTAGGCGGCCTGGGCCGCGCCCTTTTCGCCGGCCGGGCCGGAACCGATCACGACGAGGTCGAAGTCCGCCATTCCGCTGCTCCTGATCGTGGAAGGAGACAGGGATTATAGGCGCGGGCCGGCCGGGGGCCTAGCCAGCCTGCGCCGCGGCTTGGGGTACACTCGCCGGCGCGCCGGGCCGGCCGGGGCCGGCGGACTACCGGGAGGTGCAGCGTGGATTACGACGTCAGTGTCATCGGGTCCGGGCCGGGCGGGCTGGCCGCGGCGCTGGCCCTGGCGCAGGCCGGGCAGAAGGTGCTCGTCTGCGAGCAGCACGAGGTGCCGGGCGGCTGGACCCATTCGTTTACCCTGCAGGGTTACCGCTTCAGCCCCGGCGTGCATTACCTGGGCGGCCTGCAGCCCGGCGGCGACCTGCGCCGCGTGTACGAGGGGCTGGGCGTCTCGCAGGACCTGGAATTCTGCGAGCTCAACCCGGAGGGCTACGACCACATCGTCGTCGGCGAGGAGCGCTTTGACTTCCCCAAGGGCCAAGCGCGCCTGATCGACCGCTTGAGCCGGCGCTTCCCGGGCGAGGCCGAAGGCCTGCGGCGTTACTTCAAGACGGTCACTGAGCTGATGGGCGGCCTGCGCCACCTGGGCCGGGTGCGCGGCCTGGGCGATCTGCCGCGCGCGGCGGCCGAGACCGGCCTGGTTTTGAACTGGGCGCGGCGCACCGGCCAGGACCTGATTGACAGCTGCGTGTCGGACCCGGTGCTGCGCGGCGTGCTGGCCGGCCAATCCGGCGATCACGGCCTGCCGCCCTCGCAGGTTTCGGCCTTCTTCCACGCCGGCGTCGTCGACCACTATCTGGAGGGCGGCTACTATCCGCGCGGCGGCGGCTTCGCCCTCCCGCGCGCCTTCGTCCGCGCCTTCAAACAGGCCGGCGGCGAGCTGCGCCTGAACACGCCCGTGGCCCAGATCCTGGTGGAAGGAAAGCGGGTCCTGGGCGTGCGGCTGGCGGACCCGCGTTCGCCGGGGGCCGGCGGCGTCGAGGTGCGCGCCCGGCACGTGATCAGCAACGCCGATCCGGAGATGACCTTCGGCCGCCTGATCGGACGCGAGCACCTCAGCGGCCGGCTGCGCCAGAAAGTGGACCGGGCGCGCTACTCCACCTCGGCCTTGAGCCTATTCTTCGCCGTGGATATGGACCTGCGCGCGGCCGGCCTGGACTCCGGCAACTACTGGTTCTACGAGCACGCCGACGTGGACGTCATCTACCGCCAGGGGCTGACCGATTTCGCCCTGCAGGCCGAGGCGCCGCCGGGGATGTTCCTGACCGTCACCACTCTGAAAGACCCCTCCAAGCGGCATCACGGCCACCACACCTGTGAGGCCTTCGTCTTCGTCGGCTACGACGCTTTCGAGAAGTGGGCGGCGGAGGCCTCCGGCCAGCACTCGGCCGGCTACGAGGCCTTGAAGGAGGACCTGTCCTGGCGCCTCTTCCGGGCGCTGGATAAGCGCGTGCCGGGGCTGAGCCGGCGCGTGGTCTTCTGGAGCCTGGGCACGCCGCTGACCAACGTCCACTATCTGCAGGCGCACCGCGGCAACCTGTACGGCACGGCCAAAAGCCCGGACCAGGCCGGCCCGCTCGGTTTCTCCACGCGCACCGAGTTCGAGGGCCTGCTGCTGGTGGGCGCCAGCACCCTTAGCCACGGGGTCAGCGGCGCCACGCACACCGGCCTGGCCGCCGCCAAGACCATCCTGCAGTGCCACACCGCGGACCTGCTGCGCCAGGCCGGCCCGCCGCTGCGCCTGTACCCGGCCGAGGATGTGAGCCAGTGGCCGGCCCACCTGCAAGCCCGCATCGCGCGCGGCGCGCGCGCGGACGGCGGGGAAGACGCCTAGCCGCAGACCGGGGTGGTCCTGACCGGCTTCAAGCCACCGCCACCGGGGCCGGCCGTGGGCGTGCTGGCGGACGCGTCGGCCGGTTTCAATTCAACCTGAAGGGCGGGGCGCCGCACGCTCCAAGAGCAGGGCCTGCTGCCGGAGTGTCACCTGATCACTCAGCTCAGCCAGGCGCGCGTAGTCATCCGAGCTCATCCGCTCTAATCTAGCCAAAGGTTCCGCCAGGCTGAGCATCCGTTGCGCCGCCTCGCGGTAGGCGCGAACGGACGCGGGCGGCAATTGCCGGAGCGTCGCCCCATACTTCACGGTCGTCGCGGCCAGCCCGTGCACGGCTTGGACGAACGCGGCGCTCCCCCAGTTGTCGGAGGTGGCCAGCAGAGCCGTGAGCTGATCAACGATGGAGCGCGCGCTGGCCGAGCCAGGTCCGCGCTCCCAAGCTGAGAAGGCGGCCTGCATCCTTTCCAAGGTCGCCGCCAGCGTCGCCGTGGGATCGGCAGCCGGCCCAACCGGCCCCGGCACCCGGGTGAAGGTCATACCCAGGCTGCCCAAGTGCCCCGGCGTCGCCGCGTGTTCAGGCAGCGGCAGCCGCAGTGCCAGACCATCGCCTTGGCGTTGCACAATGCCTCGCCAGGTGGTCTGCATTTCGGCGATCACGAAACGCCGGCCTCCCTGGCTTTCCTCAGCCAGCGCCGCCTCCCCCGTCTGGATGGACCGCAGGGCCGAGGCCGCCAGGGCCTCCACCGGGCTATCGGCTTTGGCGCGCCGCAGTTCCTCCAGCTGGCGCTGCAGCTCAATGTTCTGGCTGATCAGGCGCGCTACCAGATCACGCCAGGGTTGGAGCGGGTCATCGGGATCGCGCATGGCTAACCGCCTCGCTAGGGCGGCGGCTCTTCCGCCTGCCGCAAAACGGGGATGGTCCCAAAAGACATCCGAATGGTGGAGAGCTGGCCGGGGTCCACCGGCCGGCTCGGCGTGGGAGTGACGATCCGCGCTTCATCTTTTTCCACGACGATCAAAC
>JAEURL010000537.1 GCA_016789165.1 Anaerolineales bacterium
ACTGAGCCAGACGGTTTCCGCCTGGACGGGATGGGCGATGATCAGTGGGCCGGCCTGGCCCGGCCGCTGGCTTTCCACCTGCAGCGGGAGCTGCGCGGCCAGCAGGCAAACGATCCGAATAATCACGCATTTACAGTATCAAACAATTGTTCTATATTACTAACCGGACGGGATATTGGTTAGAAATAATGGGCGACTTCATTACTTTGGAGGAGGCGGCGCGGCGAAGCGGCCTGCACCCCAACAGCCTGAAACGGCTGTTGCGGCAGGGCGTGCTGCGCGGCTTTAAGACCACCCAGGCCGGCCGGCGCCGTTGGCTGATCTCGGTGGTCTCCCTGCGCCAATACACCGACCCGCTGACCGGCTGGCTGCTGGACCGGCCGGGGCCGAAGCTGTTCCTGCGGCGCGCGGAGGACGACTGAACGCCGGCGGTTGCGGTTGCCGCCGCCGCTTCAGCCGGTGTAGACTAAACCTGCGCCAGCACGATTTGCGAATCTGTTCTCTTTGATCAACCGCTGCCGGCTGTTTGAGCCGTTGGCGCGCGGCGCAGTCGGCCCAACGAGTGCGCCTGATGCTTGCCTTTCTGCTGGGGAAACTGCTGCGCGGGCTGGCGCTCCTGGCCGGCGTGACGCTCGTCACCTTCCTGCTCGTCCACGCCATCCCGGGCAGCCCGTGGAACAACAACCTCAACCTGGCCCAGGCGGCGCCCGGCGCCGGCCTCGACGCGGCCGGGCAGCGGGAGCTGAACCGCCGCTTTGGGCTGGACCTGCCGGTGTGGCGCCAGTTCACCCGCTACCTCATCGGCGATGTTGAGCCGGAGGGCGGTTTCTTCTGCGGCGTCCTGTGCGGCAACCTGGGGCCCTCCCTGCGCCAGCGCGGACGCACCGTGCTGGCGATCCTGTTCGAGCCGCCCGAGGGCCAGAGCGGGTGGGAGAGCCGCTTCGGCTATTCCCTGCGGCTGGTGCTGCTGGGGGCGGTATTGACGACCGGGCTGGGCCTGCCCTTGGGGGTGCTGGGGGCGGCGCGGGCCAACTCGGCGCTCGGCCGGGCCCTCAGCGCCGGCCTGGCCGCCCTGGTCTCCATCCCCAATTTCGTCCTCGGCCTGCTGGTGATCATGGTGTTCGCCTCCTGGCTCAAGCTGATCAACGTCCTGCCGGACTGGGACGATGCGCGCCAGTGGCTCATCCCGGCCCTGGTGTTGGCCGTCATGCCGCTGGCCAGCCTGGCGCGGGTGACGCGCGCCGCCGTGCTGAACATCCTGAACGAGGACTATATCCGCACGGCGCGCGCCAAAGGGCTGACGCGCGCCCGCGTGCTGTGGGTCCACGTCCTGCGCAATGCGCTCGCCCCGATCCTGGCCTTCCTGGGGCCGGCCCTGATCGAGATGTTCACGGGCCTGTTGATCGTGGAGAACCTGTTTGCCTTCCCCGGCTTCGGGCGCGAGTACTGGCGGGCGGTGCTGGCCCTGGATTACCCCTTGATCCTGGGCGTGACCCTGCTGTACGCGGCCGGCTTTGTGCTGGTGACGACCCTGCTCGAGGCGGCCGGCGAGCTGCTTGATCCGCGCCTGCGTCCGCCGCCGGCCCACCGGGAGGCGCCATGACGTTCTTCCCGTGGAAACGGGCGCTGCGCTCCAAGCGGGCCTGGTTCAGCGCGCTGACCATCCTGGGCCTGGGGCTGGTGGCCGGCCTGGCGCCCTGGCTCGCCCCGCACGACCCGTTCCGCCTCAACCCCTCTCAAGCCAGCCGGCCGCCGATGTGGGTGCGGACGGCGCTCTCCGCCGGCCAGCCGGAGTATCCGCTGGGCACAGACCGCTACGGCCGCGACGTGCTCAGCCGCCTCCTGTACGGGACGCGCACCGCCTTCTGCCTGGCCCTGACGGCCGTGCCCCTGGCGGCCGCGCTGGGCACACTGGCCGGCCTGGTGGCGGGGTACGCCGGCGGCCGGCTGGCGGCCGCGCTCATGGCCCTCATCGACCTCCTCCAAACCTTGCCCAGCCTCATGTTCCTGGTGATCTGCGTGCTGATCATGCGCGGTCAGCTGGCGCCCACTTGGTTCAACGGCCTGCTCACCCTGGTGGTGGGGTTCGCGGCGGTCAATTGGACCAGCTTGGCCCGCCTGATCCGCGTCGCCGTCCTGCGCCTGAAGACCCAGCTGTTTGTGGAGGCCGCGAGAAGCGTGGGCGCCTCGGCCGGCTTCATCCTCCTGCGCCACATCCTGCCCAACGTGCTGCACCTGAGCCTGGCCTGGATCATCAACAACATCCCGGCCGTGATCCTGCTCGAGGCGGTCCTGGGATATATCGGCGTGGGCGTGACCACCGCCGTCGACGGCGACGAGTTCTTGGTGATCAGCTGGGGCGGGCTGTTCTACGCCGGCCGCTCGGCGCTGAGCCGCAACCCGTTCATGCTGATCCTGCCCGCGGCCGGCCTGCTGCTGCTCTCGCTGAGCTTTATCCTGCTGGCGGATTTTCTGAACGGCCTGAGCCGGCCCGAGCCGGACTAGCGCCGGCTGGAAAGGAGTCGCGCATGTCTGTTGAGACACCTTTCAAAAGCCTGATGATGACGGTGCTGATGACGCCCGAGATGGCCAATTTCGCCGGCCACGTCCACGGCGGCGCCATCCTGCGCCTGCTGGACCAGGTGGCCTACGCCTGCGCGGCCCGCTACTCGGGCTGCTACGTCGTCACCCTCTCGGTGGATCAGGTGACCTTCCGCGAGCCCGTGCACGTGGGCGAGCTGGTCACCTTCCGGGCCTCCATCAACTACACCGGCCAGACCTCCATGGAGGTCGGCATCCGCGTCGAGGCCGAGCGTATCCGCGAGCGCACCTCGCGCCATGTGATGACCTGCTACTTCACGATGGTGGCCGTGGACGAGGCCGGCCGGCCCACCCGGGTGGCGCCGGTCTCGGTCGGGACCTCGGTGGAGCGGCGGCGCTGGGCGGCCGCGCAGCTGCGCCGCGAGTTCCGCAAGGAGGTGGAGCGCCGCAGCTTGGAGATTCGCCAGCATCCGGAAGACCTGCTGGGCAACGGGCCGGCCTGAGCGCCCGGCGCCGACGCCCGCACTAACACGGAGGAAACCAATGTCAGACTGGGGGGAACGGGTTGGCCATGCCCTGAAGTGGGTCCAGCCGCACGCGCTGAAGATGGAATATGAGCTGCAGGAGGCCGGTGAGCGGCTGGCCACGCTGCGCTTTCGCAGCTCGCTTGGCTCGCTGGCCACGGCGGAGTGCGGGGCCGGCTGCTGGACCTTCAAACGGGTCGGCTTCTGGCAGACCAAGGCCACCATCCGGGAGTGCGGGGCCGGCCCTGACCTGGCCGCCTTCCGCAACAACACCTGGGAGAATGGCGGCACGCTGGTGCTGGCCGACGGCCGGCAGTATCCGGCCAACACCAATTTCTGGATGACGGAATTCGAGTTCGCCACTGAGGCCGGCGCGTCGCTGGTGCAATACTTCCAGATCGGGGGCCTGCTGCACCTCTCCGCCCAGGTGCGGATCCAGCCGGCCGCCGCGGACCTGGCGGAGCTGCCCTGGCTGGTGGCGCTGGGCTGTTACTTGATTGTGATGCTGCACCAGGATGCGGCCGCCGCGGCGGCGGCCTGAGGCCGGCCCCGCTCAGCGGGAGACGGCCGGCAGGTAGCTGCGCGCCAGTGTCGTGACCACCGTCACCGCCGCGGCCGGCAGGCTGGAGCCCGTCACGGTCACGGCCGCCTGGCCGGGCGCGCCGATCTGGCCGGCGCCGACCGTGGCGCGCAGGGTGGCCGGGTCCACCAGCGTGGTCGTCAGCGCCTGGCCGCGCCAGACGATCTGGCTGCCGGCCGTGAAGCCCGCGCCCGTGACCGTCAGCGTGAAGGCGCCGTCGGCCACGGCCACCACGCTGGGCCAGGCGGCCAGTTGCAGCACCACTTCGGCCGCGCCGATATCGCAGGCGCCGCCCTGCGGGCGCGCGATGCCGCGCTGATCCACGGCCG
>JAEURL010000541.1 GCA_016789165.1 Anaerolineales bacterium
CGGCCATCCTGGCCGCCTGTCCGCACGGCGGCCTGACGGAGGACCGGGAGCGCCCCGGCCATATCCATCTGCACTTCGAGGAGTGCAACCAGTGCGGCCGCTGCCTCCAAGCGGCCCCGGCCGGCAGCCTGAAAATCGCCCCGGCCAACTTCCACGCTTTCCAGGAGGCCTGTGCACTCAGCACTGCCGTCACCCTGGCGACCTTCGCGCCCGAGAAGCACACCCACCTGGTGCTGGCCACGCACATGACGCCGGTGTGCGATTGTTTCGGGTTCACGGGCATGCCGATCCTGCCGGATGCCGGGATTTTCGGCTCGGACGACCTGGTGGCGCTGGAGACGGCGGTCCTCGACGCGACGGCCAAGACTCCGTTGATCGAGGCCAACTTGCCGGCCGTCTACGAGGTGCACACGCGCGTGGGCCATCCCCTGCGCTGGCTGCACGGCCCCTACAAGGACCCCTACCTGGTCACGCGCTACGCCGAGCAGCTGGGCCTGGGCTCGCGCGAGTATGAGCTGATCGACGTTCTGCCGGTGGAGGCGGTGCGCCGCTCCGAGGCGGTCTACATCTCGGCCAACTGACGGGCGCCGGCGGCCTCAGCCGCGCACGGCCGAGATAAAGACGTCTTCCAGGGTCGGCGCGATCCGCTCGATCTGCGGCGCCGGCAGGCCCGCGGCGCTCACGAGGGCCTGGATGGCCGGCGCGTGTTCCTGCGCGAAGGGCACCACGACGTGGATCTGCGCCCCGTACAGGGCCACCTCGTCCAGGGGCAGGCGGCCGGCGGCCTGGGCCGCTTTCAGCACGCGCAGGGTCTGGTCAGGCGCCGGGGTGGAGAGCTCCAGCACCTGGCCGCGCATCTGGGTGTGCTTAAGCTGATCGGGCGTGTCCAGCGCGATGAGCTGGCCGCGGTTGATGAAGCCCACCCGCTGGCAGAGTTCGGCCTCGTCCATGTAGTGCGTGGTGACCAGGACCGTGACGCCCGTCTTGGCCATGGCGTAGATCAGGCCCCAGAACTCGCGCCGGCTGATCGGGTCGACGCCGGCCGTGGGCTCGTCCAGAAACAGCACCTGGGGATGGTGCAGGATGGCGCAGCCGAGCGCCAGGCGCTGCTTCCAGCCGCCGGACAGGTTGGCGGTCAGGACGTTGGCGCGGCCGGCCAGCCCGGCCATCTCCAGGATCTCGGTCTCGCGCTGCTTGAGCTGGCTGGGCGAGAGGCCGTAGACCTGGCCGTAGAAGGCGATGTTCTCGCGCGCGGTCAGCTCGTTGTAGAGCGTGAACAGCTGCGACATGTACCCGATCTGGGCCTGCATGGCCTTGGTCTGGGTGGCGGAGTTGTAGCCCAGCACGTGCGCGGCGCCGCCGCTGGGCTTGAGCAGGCCCAGCAGCATGCGGATGGTGGTGGTCTTCCCCGCGCCGTTCGGCCCCAGCCAGCCGTAGACCTCGCCCGGGCTCACCGTAAAGCTGATATCGTCCACGGCCGTGAAGCCGCCAAAGCGTTTGCTCAGGTGTTCCACCTGGATGCAGTAGGGGGTGTCCGGCCGCTCCGGCGCGGCCGCGCGCGGCCGCCTCATACCTGGGCCTCGCCGCGCTGGGCCGTCTGGCGGTGGATCAGGCTGATGAAGGCCTCCTCCATCCGGGGCTGGATCACGCGCATCCCGCTCACCTGGAGGCCCTGGCCGGCGAGTGCGGCCTCGATCTGCGGCCGGCGCTGGGCGGCCTGGTCCACGAAGACGTGCAGCATCGCCCCGTAGGTTTGCAGCTCCAGCACGCCGGGCAGGCCGGCCACCAGCCGCTGGGCCGGTGCCAAGGGCACGGGCGTGAACTCCAGCAGCTCGCCGGGCGTCTGCCGCTTGATGCCGGCCGGCGTGTCGTTGGCGATCAGGCGGCCGGCGTACAGCAGGCCCACCCGGTTGCAGCGTTCGGCCTCGTCCATGTACGGCGTGCAGACGAAGACGGTCAGCCCCTTCTCCACCCGCAGGTCCCCCAGCAGCGTCCAGAATTCGCGCCGCGAGACCGGGTCCACCCCCAAGGTCGGCTCGTCCAGCACCACCACCGGCGGCTGGTGGACGAGCGAGCAGGCCAGGGCCAGTTTCTTCTTCATGCCGCCCGAGAGCCGGCCGGCCAGGCGGCCGGTGAAG
>JAEURL010000088.1 GCA_016789165.1 Anaerolineales bacterium
GGCTGGCGGCTATCACTGAGGCTAGCAAGATGACGACTCGCAACATCGCCTGGTTCAGGTACGGCTCACAGTCGCTGCCGCTCAGGATGACCCTTCAGATTGTCCCGGCTATTCTCGTGGCGCTGGCGGCCGTGATTGTGACGGCAATCCTGGTCGCGGCTGAGGCGGAAAGGGACTTGGCCTTTCAAAGGACCCAGGAAGAAGCGCGCCGCCATGCCGGCGCCTTCGACGCCGAGATGCGGGCGCAGCAGACGACGGCCCGGACACTGGCAGACTTTCTGGAAGCTTACCGCGCCCGGGACCGCGCGGAGGTGTCGGCGGCCTTAAAGCATCTGCTCGAGGAAGACGCCTCCATCCTGGGCAGCTATGTGGGTTACGAACCCAATGCGTTTGACGGCGATGACGCCACGTACGTCGGAGCCGCCGACTCCGACGCGACCGGCCGGTTTATCCCCTATTGGAACCGCCTAAAGGGGGCCGTCGCCCTGGAGCCACTGCTGGACTACGATACCTCTGATTACTACCAGTTGCCGAAGCAGACCGGCGCCGACAGCATCATCGAGCCCTATCTCTATGAAGGCGTGCTCCTGACCAGTTTCGTCGCGCCGATCAAGGCGGAGGACGGGCGTTTCGTTGGCATTGCCGGCGTCGATGTATCGCTCAACAAACTGGATGCCCAGATCAGCCAGATCAAGGTCTTCGATACCGGCTATGCCTTTCTGGTAAGCCGGACCGGCATTTTTGTTTCCGCGCCTGACAAGGCTTTCATCGGCGCTAAGACGCTCGCCGCCTTGGCGCGGGAACAGAACAACCAGACGCTGATCCAGATGGCCGCGGACATCGAAAAAGGCCTGGAGGGCTCGGCTGAAACGAACGATCCGTTCACAGGGAAACAGGTGGCCATGTTCTATGCGCCGGTCGCGACGGGCGACTGGAGCATGGTCATCGTGGTCCCGGTGGACGAAATGCTGGCGGCCGTGAACCGGATGAAATGGCTGCTGACGGCCATCGGCTTGGTGGTCCTCGTCGTGATCGCCGGCCTGGTGGCGTTCATCGCTTCCCGGCTGGCGCGGCCGATTGTCGGGCTGAGCGAAACCGCTGACCGGATTGCGTCCGGCGATCTTGACCTCGGCGTGGCCGTGACCTCCCAGGACGAGATCGGCCGTTTGCAGGCGGCTTTCTCGAGGATGACCGAATACCTGCAGGAGATGACCCGGGTGGCCGGCCAGATCGCGGCAGGCGACCTGACTGAAACCGTCGCGCCCCAATCCGACAAAGACTTGTTGGGCAACGCCTTCATGCAAATGACCGTCCACCTGCAGCAATTGATTGGGCAGGTGGCGGAGAGCGCGGCCAGTGTGGGCGCCGCTTCCGGCCAGTTGGCCGCGGCTGCCGGCCAGGCCGGCCAGGCCACCGGCCAGATCAGTGTGACGATCCAGCAGGTCGCCAAGGGCACGCAGCAGCAGTCCCAATCGGTGTCGCAGACGTCCGGCTCGGTGGAGCAAATGAAGCGCGCCATCGACGGGGTGGCCCGCGGCGCTCAGGAGCAGGCCGCCGCGGTCGGCCAGGCCTCGCGCCTGACGGGGCAGATCACGGCCGCCATCCAGACGATGGCCAACCAAGCCCAAGCCGGGGCCCAGGGCAATGCCCAGGCGGCCCAGATTGCGCGCAGCGGGGCGCAGACCGTGCAGGAAACGATCCGCAGCATGGACGGCATCAAGGCCCGCGTGGCAGACTCGGCCGGCAAGGTCAAGGAGATGGGGGCGCGTTCGGACCAGATCGGCGCCATCGTCGAGACCATCGACGATATCGCCTCGCAGACCAATCTGCTCGCCCTCAACGCCGCCATCGAAGCGGCGCGGGCCGGCGAGCACGGCAAGGGCTTCGCCGTGGTGGCGGACGAGGTCCGCAAACTGGCGGAAAAGTCGGCCGCCGCCACGAAGGAGATCGGCGGCCTGATCCGCGGTATCCAGGCCAGCGCCGGTGAAGCGGTCAGCGCCATGGATCAGAGCGTGGCCGAAGTGGCGAGTGGGGCGGCCCAGGCCCAGGCGTCCGGCCAGGCGTTGATCGACATCCTGGCGGCGATGGAGCGTGTCCGCCAGGGCGCGGAAGAAGCCGCCGCCGCGGCCGGCCAAGCCCAGACGGCGGCCGACGCCTTGACCGGGGCGATGGACACCGTCTCGGCGGTGGTGGAGGGGAATACGGCCTCGACCGAAGAGATGGCGGCTGGGTCGAGCGAAGTGACCCGGGCTATCGAGAACATCGCCAGCGTCAGTGAACAGAACTCGGCCGCGGTGGAGGAAGTCAGCGCCGGCGCTCAGGAGATGAGCGCCCAAGTCGAAGAAGTCACCGCCTCGGCCCAGTCGCTGGCCCAGATGGCCCAAGCCCTCCAGCAGGTCGTCGGCCAGTTCCGCCTGGGGCGGGCTGCCGCGGTCAGCCAGGCGCCAGCCTTGAAGCCGGCGCCGGCTTCAGCCCGTGCCGTCCCGGCCAAGACCAACGGCAACAGCCAGCCCGCCGGGGTTTGGCCGGCTGCCTCACCCTGAAGCGGCCGCCCGCCAGCGCCAGAGCAGCAGGCCGGCCGCGGCAAGATGATCTTGGCCATGGCGTTCCTGGCGGCCGGCACCCGGCGTCTATGTCGCCTCTGCCGAGAGCGCCCAGGACGCCGCCGCGCTTGACTTTGACCTCCCCGGTCCGATAGTGCGCGAGTTGATCCGGATCGACCGGATCAGCCAGGGCCGGCCGCCGGCCGCGTGTTAACTGAGTCCGCGCAAACGGATGAAAGTCACTATACTTATTTAGGCAGTGGTGTTTGAAGTAAGGAGACTCGGCCAAGACCGCTGGCCTTCACCTTCTTGGCACCTGGCGCAGAAGGCGCCGCAGTTGCCAACAGCCGAAAAGGCCGGTGCCTGTGGGCGCACACCGCGGCTGATTGGTGACAAAGCCTTTCGAAAATGATGAGCTTCCCCTTCCGTTCGACACCCTCCGCTGCTCGTTGGTAGACCGCCCACCCGATAGCTCTTCACGGATTACCTGGCGAGGCTTGGCCGGTTTTTGGGCTTGGGGCCACTCTCTGGTTCGCCAGGGGAGGTCACGATGGCTCAGTCACTCTCGCGCATTCTCTTGGTGGCTGCCCTCCTGATGGCGGCGGGGGCCTCGGCCGTCCTGGCTCAGGGCCTTCGCCCGGAGGCAGTCGGTATTCCCGCCGCTCCAGTGGCCGTCCAAACGGCCGGGGTCCCGCGCCTCGCCGCCGGCATCGGTCACACCTGTGCGCTGACGGCCGATGGCGGGGTGAAGTGCTGGGGCGCGAACGGCGATGGCCAGCTCGGCGACGGCACGACGCTGAACCAGGGCGCCCCGGTCGCCGTGGCCGGCCTGACGAGCGGCGTGACCGCGGTTGCTACAGGCTGGCGGCACACCTGCGCGCTGACGGCGGCGGGCGGGGTCAAGTGCTGGGGATGGAATGACTACGGCCAGCTCGGCGACGGCACGACCACGAACCGCCTGACCCCGGTGGACGTGGCCGGGCTGACGAGCGGGGTGACGGCGCTGGCGGCCGGCAACACGCACACCTGCGCGCTGACGGCCGCCGGCGGGGCGAAATGCTGGGGCTACAACCTTTTCGGCCAGCTCGGCGACGGCACGACGACGAACCGCCTGACACCCGTGCGCGAGGGCGGGCTGACGAGGGGGGAGACGGCGCTCGCGCGCAGCAGCTC
>JAEURL010000710.1 GCA_016789165.1 Anaerolineales bacterium
TACGGCGTGTACTACGCGGCTACGGAAGGCGTGGCCAAAGCGTATGTGGCGGACCTGGTGCCGGCTGAACTGCGCGGCACGGCCTTCGGGGTGTTCAACGCGGCGGTGGGGTTGATGGCCTTCCCGGCCAGCTTCCTGGCCGGCCTGCTCTGGCAGGGGGCTTTCGGGTGGGCGGGCTTTGGGCCGGGCGCACCCTTCTATTTCGGCGCGGCGCTGGCCGCGGCGGCGGCCGTTCTGCTGGCCCGGATGCCGCGCGCCGCCTGAGCGGCTGGCGGATTCATCCCGCGCTCACCGGGGCTTTGGTGGGCCTTTACAGACGCCGGCCTCCGCCGGCGCTATGATCTCGGCATGTTCCCCGAAGCGCCCGACCTCGCGGCTGGCCCCGAGCCGGCCGAACTGATCCTGGCGATCCAGGTCTATCTGCGCCAGGACGCCCAGCTCCGCCGCAGCGGTCAGCCGCGCCTGGCCGATCAGCCGCACTGGGCCGAGACAGCCCTGTGGAGCTACGCCGGCCGCGCCGCGCGCCGCCTCCTGGCTTGGTCCCAGCCGGCCCCGTAAGCCCTCACGGCCCTGCCACAATCGCCATATTCCCCAGCACGCCCCACGAGCGCAGGAACTGCGCCAGGGAGCGCGTGTATGTGCCCGCGCCGTCCAGCACCGTGACCGTCTCAGCGTCGTAGCCGGTGACGATGACGGTGTGCTCGAAGGGCGCCACGGTGGTGGCATTGCCCGAGGACGGCGCCACGTAGAGGTAGGCCTGGCCATCGGCCACGTGGCCGGTGACCCAGACCAACACCGGCCGGCCGGCGTCGATTTCGTTGACGATGGCCGGCCAGGTGGCGCCGCGCAGGGCCTGGGCCTTGACCCCGTACGCGCGCAGGCGGGCGGCCACCGGCCCGGCGTGCACGCCGTAGGCCGCCGGCGGCAGCTGCCCCCACGCCCCGTAGACATTGCCCACGAAACCCAGGTCCGGGTCGTCCGAGGCCGGCAGCCCGTTGAAGAATTCCAGTTCGTTGATGGCGTAGCCGAACGCGCTGGCCCAATCCACGGCCGAGCGTGATTCGCAGTCCAGCGGCAGGGCCTGGCCCTGACCGTAGACCGTCAGCTGCCGGCCAACCGGGGCCGGGGCGGCGCTGGCGCCGGCGGCGCCCGGGATCACCAGCGTCTGCCCGGCGTAAATGAAACGCGGGTCATACAGGTTGTTGGCCACGGCCAGGTCCACCACCGTCAGGCCATAGCGCGTGGCGATCCGGAAGACGGTGTCACCCGGCTGGACCGTGTAGGTGGCGGGCGCCGCCGGGGCGGGGGCGGCTGGGATCGGTGCCGGCGCCGGGGCGGGGGCGGCGGGCGGCGGAGGGGGCGCGGCGCCGTTGGCCGGGATGACCAGCCGCTGGCCGGCGTAGATGGCCACGGAGGCCAGGCCATTGGCCGACATGATGGCGCTCCACGGCACGTTGTAGCGCAGGCCGATGCGGAAGAGGTTCTCGCCCGGCTGGACGACGTGGATCACGTTCTGGGCGCGGGCGGCCTCGGCCGGCCAGCCGGACAGGACCAGCGCGAACAGCAGGGCGGTCAGCAAGCGAGGGAGGCGGCGCATGGGAGCCTCTATTCGCTCAGGCCGGCGATCACGCGCAGGGCTTCGGCCGCGGCCTGGCGCTGGACATCGGCCCAGCCCGCTTCGGCGGCCATGGTGCGCAGATGGGCCAGCACGGCGCTGGCCTCCTCGTCGGTGAGGGCCAGCCAGGCTTTGCGGATGCGGGGCGGCTCCTCGGAGAGCAGGGCCTCCCACAGATCGTCGAGCGTCACTTCTTGGTCCATTGGATCCTCCGGCCAGCGGGCCTACGTGCCATCGTGGCGCATTCGGGGGCGGGCGTCCACGGGCTTAAGACGGAACGGTCGGGCCGGCGCCGGCGATGTTCGGCGCGAAATCCGCGAGGAAATCGGCCGGGATGCGGATGGGTTTGAGCGTCCGCCGGTCCACCCAGACATACTGCGAATGGACACGCGTCACCAGTTCGCCGTCGGCGGCGCGCGTGATCTGGTAGTGGCGGACGCCGGAGGCCGCGCGCATGGCCGAGGCCCAGGTGGTGATCAGGAGTTCGTCACCGTAGCCGGCCGGCCGGCGGTGCTCCAGGCGGTGGCGGCGGGCCAGGATGCCGAAGCCGGCCGCCTCCATGCGCTGGTGTGGCCAGCCGTGTGCCTCGCTGACCGCGAAGCCGGCCTCCGCCACGTAGGCCAGGTAGTTGGGGTTGTTGACGATGCCGGCCGTGTCCACGTCACGCCACTCCACCCGGCGGCGGACCGAAAAGGGGCCGGGCGGAGGCGGGGGCGCGGCCGGGAAGGGCTCGCGCTTGAGCTGAGGCGCCGGCTCGTCCAGGAAAAAGGCCCTGATCAAGTCGGCCGGGATCGGCGCCGGCCGGCGGCTGGCCGCGTCCAGGAACACCCAATCCGTGTGGGCTTGGGCGACCAATTCGCCGCTGCCGGCCTGGCGCAGTTCGTACATTCGGCGCGAGCGCACCCGCGCAAAGTCGGCTACCCAGGTGGTCACGGCCACAGTATCACCATAGGCCAGCGGGCGCAGGTAGTCGATCTGCGTGTCGTGGGTCAGCCACAGCCGGCCCATCGCCGTATACCGGGCCGCGCCAAAGCCGGCCGCGGCTGAGGCGTCGAAGGCCGTCTCCTGCATGTAGCGCAGGTATACGGCGTTGTTGACGTGGCCGTACGCATCGCATTCGTCGAAACGCACGCGGAAGGCGCGCGTGTGAGTCAGTGGCATAGGACTTTTGGTGTCACGGGAAAGTAATGACAGACTCCACTCCTAACTCACTGGAAGCCCACCTATGATACCTTTGAAATTTCAGATAGCCGCCGCTGAGAGAGATCGAGCTCCGAGAGACACTCCCAACCTCGGCGCAAACGGTCGCTTTGGTCCGCGCCCCCCGGGGCTCCCGGCCAGCACCGCAAATTTTGCCCACCTCTCTGCCCGAGCCGCCCTTAAGGC
>JAEURL010000012.1 GCA_016789165.1 Anaerolineales bacterium
GATGGCGAAGGCGTAGGGGATGACGAAACCCACGAAGCCCAGGTACAGCATGGGCGGGTGGATGATCATGCCGGGATGGCGGAGCAGCGGGTTGAGGCCGCGCCCATCGGTGGGGATGAGCGGGAGCGCGCCGGCCGGCTGCAGCATGGCCGTCAGCACCTGGCCATCGGGCGTGTGCCACAGCCGCGAGAACGGGTTTTCGATAAACAGCACCAGGGCGATAAAGAACCCCAGCGTGATATTCGTCACCGCGATCACGTACGGCATCATGCTGCGATCACGTTCCCAGCGGCGGAGCATGACGCTGCCGGTGAAGGTGGACATCAGCCAGGCCCAGAAAACCAGGCTGCCTTCCTGCCCACCCCACAGGGCCGTGACCTTGAGGTACAGCGGCATGGCCCGGCTGGTCGAGTTTGTGACGTAATGGACCTGGTACTGGTCCGTGACCAACAGGGCGATCAGGAGGAGGGCCGCCGCGGTGAGCAGCGGCCAGGTCAAGAAGGCGGCCCGGCGCGCGCTGGCCAGCCACACGTCATTGCGCTGGGCGGCGCTGAGCAGCGCCAGCACCACGGCATAGACGGCGCAGCCCAGAGCCAACACCAGGGCGAAAAAGCCGATATTGGCCAGCATGGCTTAGCTCCCGGACTCAGGCGCGACCTGGCTGGGCAGGGCTTCTTCGTAGCGCGTGGGGCACTTCAGCAGGAGCTCGTCGGCGTAGAACACGCCGTCCTCGCCGATTTTGCCGGTGACGATCGCCTGGGCCTCGTTCTTGAGCAAATCCGGCTTCGGGCCGACGTAGACGACCTTGACACGCTGGGCGTTCGGGTTGGCAACGGCGTTGTGCAGGGCGACGGCCAGGCCGCCCTGGGCATCGATATCGGCCTGATTGGCCGAGACATGCGCCATATCAAAGGTAATGGTCAGCGTGGCGGGGTCGTACGTGATCGTATCGCCCAGCACAGCGCCGGAGGCGCGCAGGTTCTGGCCGGCGATGCTGGCGCCCTTGAGCTTGATCTCATCTACGGTGTAGAAATACTGGGCCGTGCTCTGCAGCGTGGAAACGATCAAGTAGATGATCGCGGCCGCGATCAACACACCCCCGATGATGAACTTTGCCCGCCCGCCCGAGCCAGTCGTGCGCAGGGTGCCAGGGTTCACGGTTGTCTGAGCCATAACCTCGTCCTTTCAAATTCCGATAACGGCTATCTGGTTCTAACTGTATCCTGTTCAGGGCTTTTGTTCAAGAACAGTTTTGTGTTATGAAAACCCAATCGCCTTATAAGGGGCTTCGTGCATCCTACGTCTTAGTCGCGGACCGACCCGCCGCAGTTGCGGCAGAACTGGTCGCCGGCCCGGATTGGCTGACCGCATTGGGTACAAAAACGGTTAGTCGCCGGCGCAGGGGGGCCGCCCGCCGGCGGCGAGGCGGGGGCAGTGCGATGCGAACGCGGCCGTGGCCGGGGGGCCGGTTTGCGTTCCGGCCAGCGGGACCACACAAACCACCCGGCTCCGCCCAAGACCGCCAGGCCGCCGACCACCCCCAGACCAATCAACCACGGGGTAAGGTCGCTGGACCCCGCGATGGGGGTGCTGGTGTCGATGGACACGGCCGTGGTCGGCTGGGCCACCGCCGACTGCGACAGGGTCGTGGAGGTTTTGGTGTATTGCAGGGTAAAGGCGATCGGGGCGCCGACCGGCACCGCCCCATAGTCGCGGCCGTAGTAGTTCAGGCCAAAGTCCCGGGCGCCCAGCAGGATGAAGGCCGGTTCCACTTGCCAACCTTGGGTATCCAACGGCTCCTGGATACGCACGTTCACGGTCTTGGCCGCATAGTCGGCCGGCCATTGAAAAGCCAGGCTGCGCGCCTGGCCCTGAATGACCAGGTCGGCGTCATAGTATTCAATTCGGAAGCTCAGGGACTGGACTGGGAACGTCACCCGCTGCCAGTCGCCCTCGGCCGTCACCGTGCTCTGGGACGCCAGCAACGCGCCGGTGGCGTCTTCATAGGCCGTGGCGTTTAGCTGGCCGGTCTTGGGCAGGCGCACGCTGACCTGAAAGGGGAGGCTGGCCGTGGCCGGCAAGACGCCGTGGATCAGCACCAGCGCGCTCGGCCGGTCGAACTCGGGCCACACCTCGATCTCGAGCGACTCGAGGGTCGGGCCGGCCTGCGCCTGGGCGGGCCGCACAGCGCCCGCCCAGACCAACACCAGCCCCACTCCGAGCAAGGCCAACAGGGTTTTATGCCAGGCGCGCATAGACTACTGCTCGGGCGCGCCGTCCGCAATCCATTGCTTGAGGACGTCCAGGGTGTTGGCATCCAGCACAGCAAAGTGGTCGCCGGACTGCACTTGAACGATCAGGCTGTTGTCGGGATCGCCTGGGATTACCACCGGGCCGTCCTGCCCGCCCAGCATGATGCCAACATAGTCGGTCACTTTCAGGCCGCCCGCCAGGTCGTCGCCGTGGCACAGGCCGCAGTTGGCGTCCAGGAAGGGCTGCAACCCGGCGTAGGTGGGCGTGGCCACCCCGGTCGGCAGGTCCGGCGCCGGCGGCGGCAGCTGAGCCTTCACCAGCTCGGCCAGGCCGGGGGCGTCGAACCCCGCGAACTCCCATTTCACGCCGTGGCATTGCGAGTTGGAGCAGAAGGACGAATTATCGGTGCCGCCCGGATTGTCCACCGTGTGGCAGTTGGCGCAGGTCCGATCGAAGTACGTGCGGTGGCCCGTGATCCAATTCGGGTTCTTGTGCGTCTCCGGCTCCAGGCCGCGGCTGACTTCGATGTTGGAGACGACCTTCTGCTGGGTGGAGACCGTGGGGATGGAGTGGCACAGGTTGCACTCCAGCCGCACCGCCTCCTGCTCGTCGTTCAGGTGCTTGCCGTCATGGCAGCGCATACAGCCGGCGAAATCCTTGTGGCCCAGATTGTTGGGATGGGAGTTCCAGTCCTCTTTTTGATCGGGGAAGACCGAGGATTGGTAGATTTCCTTCAAAGTCGCGACGGCGGCTTGGATCTTTTCGGTGTTGACCGCATAAAAATCGGGGTACGCGACCCGGTAGTAATCCTCCACCGCGGCCAGGCCGCTGAGGGCCACGGCCACGCTCGGATATTGGACCTGCAGCGCCTCGACGCTCTTGAGCTTGATATCGGGGATGGCGGGATCGATCAGGCCACGCTGCATGGCCGAGTCCACGGCCTCATTCGGCTGCGGGATCAGGTGTGTAATGCGGTTGTGGCAGGTCATGCAATCCATCTGCTCGAGCTTGCTCTCGTCCACCTGGGCGGGATCAAAGTCCGATTCGATGTCGACGTATTCCACATAGCTGCCGTCGGCCTGATACACGCGGACGTACGGGATCTCCTGTTTGCGCGTCTCCTCCTCGGCGTAATACAGGATCTTGTTCTCGACGTGCCAGTGGATGCCCTTGCCCAGACCCTGGCGCTTGGAGCCGCCGCCGGTCTTGAGAACCAGGTAAATGCTGTAGGGGGTATTGGCCTGGTCCATCTGATAGCGCTGGATGACGCGCAGGCTGTCATCCGAAAACTTCTCGGGCGAGTGGCAACGCTCACAGATCTGGGGCGCCGGCCGCATGTCGTTGGCCGTGATCGGGTATTCGTAGGTGGTAAAGGCCAGGGCGATGACGTGCTTGATATCGCCGGCCTTGCGCAGGAACTGGTTGCCCACGAACTCGCGGCCGATATGGCACTCCGTGCAGGAAATGCGCGCGTGCGGCGAGAGCTGATAGGTGGTGTACTCCGGCGGCATGGTGTGGCATTGGGTGCCGCAGAAGGTCGGCGAGTTGGTGTAGTCCCAGGCGTAGGCCCCGCCCACAAAAATGCCCAGCGCCAGAATGCCTAACGTCAGGTAGGCAATGAGCATCGCCGACATGCGCGCGCCCGGCGGCGGGAAGAAGAAATTGCGCAACGCAGTCAGGATCCGCTTGAACATTGTTTCATCTTCTCCTGTCTCTGGGCCTCAGTTCGCGGGCGCGCCGGCCGTGATCCACTGCCGGAGCCGATCCAGCTCAAGTGCCGAAAGCTGGCCGGGATGGTCGCCAGCCAACTGCACAGCCACCAGCCGGCTGGAGTCCGGCTGGCCGGCCACGATAGCGGAGCCATTCCGGCCGCCCTGCTGGACCGCCGCATACGATTCTAGCGAGAGTCCGCCGGCACCGCCATGGCAGGACGTGCACTTGGCGGCCAGCAGCGTGCCGATATAGCCGTCCCAGGTGAGCGCGCCCACCGGCGGCGGGGTGGGGGTCGGCGGGAAAGGGGTGGGCGTCTGCGGCGCGAAGACATCCAGCGTCGGGCGCGGCGGCAGGGTGGCGATGGCCGTCTGCTCAAAGGTGACAAACCAGGCTACGCCGGCCAGCAGCGCCAAGGAGGTCAGGCCGGCCGCCGGGTAAAAACGCTGCTGGCGCTGTTTGAGCGTCACCGGGTCCACCGCGCGCGTGGCCGTGCCGGCCTTGATATCGGCCAGCTCCTGCGGATGCTCGTGGGCCATCTCCTCTTCGGTTAGCTGGCCGGTCCACATGCTCTTGTTGAAGTGGCGGATGTGGACGCCGTAGAAGTGCCAGATGATGATGGCCAGCACCGCCAGCAAGGCCTCGCCGCCGTGGGCGGCCTTGGCGGCCGGGATGAACTGGCCCGGAAAGAACTGGGCGGTGGCGATGGGGTTCCACAGCACAAAGCCCGTGACCACCATCACCAGCGTCCCCCACACAAAGGCCAGGTACTCCGCTTTTTCCTCGAACGTATAGCGGCCCATCTGCGGCCACTTTTTGCCCAGGCCCAGGTTATAGAGAAAGGCCTGGATCGCGTCGAGGGCATCCTTGAGTTCCGGCAGCATCGTCGGGCGTGCGCGCTGGACGTAGGTCTTGTAACCTAGCATGACCAGGTGGTAGATGGTGGCCAGCATGAGCACGGTGGCCGCGCCCCGATGGATGACGCGCACCTGCTCGATGCCCCCCATGACCGCGATCGCCCAATCGGAAATGGGCTGGTCGGCAAACTTCTGGGGCAGACCGGTGACGGCCAGGATCGTGAACGAGAC
>JAEURL010000043.1 GCA_016789165.1 Anaerolineales bacterium
ATGGCGATTGCGGCGGCCGTCCTCGGTGATCTCCAGGCCGGCCAGCAAAATCTCGGCCCGGCCGGCCCCGGCGCCGCCCGGCAGGCCGCCGGCCAGGATCTTGGCCAGGGCGGTCAGGTCCGGCGTGACGTTGAAATAGGCCTGCGCGCCGCCGGGCGCATAGCGGAAGCCCGTGATGACTTCATCAAAAATCAGGAGCACGCCGCGCGCCGAGCACAGCGCGCGCAGGCCGGCCAGGAAGCCGGGCCGCGTGGGGATACAGGCGTTGGCGCCGCCGGCCGGCTCCAGGATGACGGCCGCCACGTCCGGGTCGGCGGCCAGGGCGGCCTCCACCGCCGGCAGGTCGTTGGGCGGCAGGACCTTGACGGAGCCGAGCGTGCCGGGCGGGATGCCGGGCGAATCCGGGACGTTGAAGGGCGGCTGATAGCCGAGCGCGGCGGCATCGTGCCAGCCGTGGAAGTGGCCGGCGAAGCGGACGAGCGTGTTTTTTCCCGTGAAGGCGCGCGCCAGCCGCAGCGCCAGCAGGGTGGCCTCGGTGCCGGAGCTGACGAAGCGCACCCGTTCGGCGCTGGGCACCAGGCGCTGCACCCAGCGGCCCCAGGTGATCTCCAATTCGTGGGAGGCGCCGTAGTGCGTGCCGCGGGCCAGCTGCCGGCCCACCGCTTCGGTCACGGCGGGATGGTTGTGGCCCAGCAGCAGCGCGCCGTGGCCCATCCAGTAGTCGATGAGCTCATGGCCGTCCAGGTCCCACTTGTGCGCGCCCTGGGCCTGGTCGATGTAGACCGGGAAGGGGCGCAGGAAGCGGCTGTCATGGGTGACGCCGCTGGGGAAGACCTGGCGGGCTTCGGCGTAGCGCTGCCGGCTGGCCGGGAAGTGGCGGGCGAACTCGTCGCGTAGCGCAGTGAGGGTCATGGTGTTATTAACACGACTGGCGGCCCGGCGGGGCGCCGCTCGTTTCAAACCAGGAGGGCAGGCGATGACCGAGCTGTTGATCCGCGGTGGGCATGTGATTGATCCGGCGCAGGGGCTGGACGGCGTGCGGGACGTGGCGGTGCGCGGCGGGCGCATCGCGGCGGTGGGCCTGGACCTGCCGGCCGACGGCGCGGCCCAGGTGCTGGACGCCCGCGGGCTGCTGGTTACCCCCGGCCTGATCGACATCCACACCCACATCTACGAGGGGGTCTCGCACTACGGCATCAACCCGGACGCCACCTGCCTGGCCACGGGCGCCACCACGGTGGTGGACGCCGGCAGCTCCGGCGCCCAGACCTTCCCCGGCTTGCGGAAGTACATCATCGAGGTTTCGCAGACTCGGGTGCTGGCTTATCTGAACCTCTCGGCCATGGGCATGCTGAGCGAGCTGGCCGGCGAACTGGAGGATATCCGCTACGCCGATACGCGCGCGGCGCTGAAAACGCTGGAGGCCAACCGCGACGTGCTGCTGGGGATCAAGGTCCGGATGGAGCCCGGCATGTGCGGGGCCAACGGCTACCAGGTGCTCAAGCTGGCGCGCGAGACCTCCGACGCCGCCGGCCTGCCGCTGATGATCCACATCGGCGACACCTTTCCGCCCCTGCCCGAGATCCTGGCCGAGACGCGGGCCGGCGACGTGGTGACGCATTGCTACCATGACCGGCCGGGGGGCATCCTGGACGAGGCCGGCCGCGTGCTGCCCGCCGTGCGGGCGGCTGCCGCGCGCGGCGTCTTCTTTGACGTGGGCCATGGGCGCGGCAGCTTCGCCTTCCAGGTGGCGCGCCAGGCGCTGGCGCAGGATTTCCCGCCCGGCACCATCAGCACTGACCTGCACATTCACAACCTGCACGGTCCCGTCTTCGATCTGGCCACCACGATGTCCAAGTTTTTGCACCTGGGCCTGACGCTGCCCCAGGTGGTGGACCTGACCACGCGGCACCCGGCGCGCTCGATCCGGCTGGAAAACGAAATCGGCACGCTGCGCCCGGGCGCCTGTGCCGATGTGACTTTGCTGCGGCTGCAAGAGGGTCCCGTTCAACTGACCGATGCGGCAGACAAGGGGCGCGAGACGGTCACGGCCGAACGCGCCCTCGTGCCGGCGGGTGTGGTGCGCGCCGGCCGCCTGATCTTCTTCAGGAACGGACACGGTTAGCTTACCCGAAGTCCAGACCCTGCCCGCTATGCCCGCGCACAAGGGATGGCGGGCATTTTTGTGCCAGCGGCGCAACGGGCTCGTTGACGCTTCGATTATGATGAGGCATCCCGCACCAAGTCAATTGAACGCAGCAGGGCCGGCCGCCGCTCGAGGAGCCTGGGCATGATCGTCTTCGTGGACCTGGAACACGACCGCCTGGCACAGGACTATCCAGACCTGGCCATGCCCAGCGCCGCCAACCGGCTGAAGATCAAGTATCGCCTGGAGGATCTCTCCGGCGAGCCGTGCCTGATCATGCGCTATCACCACGTCACGCCGGACCGGCTGCGCGCGGTGGGCGCCCGTGCGCTGATTGTGAGCGGAAACACAACCGAGTTCGAGCACTATCCCGAAGCCACCCTGGCCGGCCTGCGGGCCGCGCTGCGCGAGGCGGCCTGGCCCACCCTGGCCTTCTGCGGCGGCAGCCACATCCTCTCGCAGACCTATGGCGCCGATATCGGGCCGATGGGGGCGCTGCCGGCCGGCCAGAGCGTGACCGATCCGCTCTTCAGCCGGCTGGCGCCGGGCATGCGCCAAGAGCGCGGTTATCTGCCGGTGCGCGTCGTCCACGCGCACCCGTTCTTCGACGGCCTGGGCGAGGCCCCGGTCTTCCTGCTCTCACACTACTGGGAGACGCGCGGCGTGCCGGCCGGCTTTGAGCTGTTCGCCTCCACCGAGGCCTGCCCGGTGCAGATGATCGGGCGCGTGGATCGGCCCGTCTACGCCACCCAGTTTCACCCCGAACAGTGGGACGACGACCACCCCGCCGGCCGGCGCTTCCTTGAGAACTTCTTCCGCGTCACCTTGAAAGGCGGGACCCAGCCATGATCATCTTCGTGGACCTGGAGCACGAGTGCGTGGCGGCGACGCCGGCCTGGGAGGAGTCCTTCGCGCGCCGGCTGCGGATCCAGTACCGGCTGGAGGACATCGCCGGCGAGCCTTGCCTGACCCAGCGCTACTTCCACGTCACGCCGGCCCTGGTGCACGCGCTCAACCCGCGCGCCGTGGTCATCAGCGGCTGCGCCACCGAAATCACCTACTATGACGAGGCCAAGCTGGCCGGCCTGCGCCAGGTGCTGCGCGACGCCGCCCAGCCGATCCTGGGCTTCTGCGGCGGCCTGCAGCTGATGGCCCAGACCTACGGCGTGGAGATCGCGCCGATGGGGCCGCTGGCGCCCGGCCAGCCGGACCCCTACCCGGAGTGGGACTACGGCCAGGGCATGCGCCGCGAGCGCGGCTTCATGCCGGTGCAGGCCTGCGCCCCCCACCCGCTCTGGGACGGGCTGGGCGCCACGCCGCTCATGTTCGAATCACACTTCTGGGAAGTGAAGAGCGTGCCGGCCGGCTTCCAGCTGGCCGGGACCACGGCCATGTGCCCGGTGCAGCTGCTCGTGCACGAGAGCAAGCCCCTGTATGCCACGCAGTTCCATCCGGAGGCCTATGAAGACGGCTACGAGGACGGCCGGCGCTTCCTGGCCAACTTCTTCCGGATGATCGGCGCGCCCGGCGCCTGACCGGCGCGCGCGGAGGTCCCGCCCATGGCCGCTGACGGCTTCCACCGCCTGCACCCCGAATATTTCGAGCCCAGCCCGCGCTGGGTGCGCGCCGTGGCCGGCGGTGTGACCGTGGCCAGCAGCCGGCGCGCCATGCTGCTGCGGCCGCCGGACGGCCTGCCGGCCTATTACTTCCCGGCCGCCGACGTGCGCCAGGACCTGCTGGCGCCGGCCGGCCAGGCCCGCGCCGACGCGCGCTACGGGCCGGCCGCGCTGTACCACCTGGCGGCCGGCGGACGCGTCCTCGAGAACGCCGCCTGGAGCTACACCGCCCCGCCGGCCGCTGGGCCGGCCCTGGCCGGCTACTTCGCCTTCGAGTGGAAGCTGATGGACGCCTGGTTCGAGGAGGACGAGCAGGTCTACGTCCATGCCCGCGACCCGTACAAGCGCCTCGACGTCTGCCAGAGCTCGCGCCACGTGGCAGTCTTCGTGGCCGGCACGCAGGTGGCGGACAGCCGCCGGCCGTACCTGCTGTTCGAGACCGGCCTGCCCACCCGCTATTACCTGCCCAAGGCCGATGTCCGGATGGACCTGCTGGTCCCCTCGGAAACCCACACCCAGTGCCCGTACAAGGGCACGGCCTCGTATTACTCCATCCGCGTCGGCGATCAGCTGTTCGAGAACTACGTCTGGTATTACCCCTTCCCGATCCCGGAGTGCCCCAAAATCGAGAACCGGCTGGCCTTCTACAACGAGAAGGTGGACCTCGTGATCGACGGCGAGCCCCAGGCCCGGCCGCAGACCAAGTTTGCCTGACCGCCTGGAGGACAACGTGCTCCGCTCCCAGCTGCAAGCCACACAATCGGAAGTCGCCGCCGAGAACGGCCTGGTAGTCGGCGGACATGCCCTGCAGGCTGAGGCCGGCCTGCGCGTGCTGCAGGAGGGCGGCAACGCCGTGGACGCGGCCGTGGCCGCCGCCTTCGCCGGCTTCGTGTGCGAGCCCAGCAACTGCGGCGTGGGCGGCTACGCGCGCCTGGCCATCTTCTGGGCGGAGCGCCGCGAGTTCTTCACCGTCGACGCCTATGTGCGCGCGCCGGGCGCGGCCCGGCCGGACATGTTCGAGCTGGACCTCACCGCGCCGCCGCAATATTACGGCCACCCGCACACGGTCGGCCGGCGCGCCGAGCGGGGCTTCCTGGCCCCGGCCGTGCCGGGCGCCGTGGCCGGCCTGTGCGCGGCCCACGCCCAGTTCGGGGCGCTGCCGCTGGCCCAGGTGCTGGAGCCCGCCATCGAGATCGCGGCCGCCGGCTTGCCGGTGGATTGGCGGCTGGCCCTGACCATCGGCGAGTGCCTGGGCGACCTGGCCGAGCTGCCGGACAGCGCCGCCATCCTGGCCCCGGGCGGCCGGCCGCCCAGCTACGCCAGCCCCTGGTCGACCGGCGAGCGGCTGGATTTCTCCGCCCTGGCCGGCACCCTGCGGCGCATCGCCCAGCACGGCGCGGCCGGCTTCTACAGCGGGCCGGTGGCCGAGGCCATCGGCCGCTACGTGGCCGCGCACGGCGGGATCCTGAGCGCCGCGGACCTGGCCGCCTACCGGCCCAAGCTCCTGCGCGAGCAGCCGGCCCGCTACCGCGGCTACGACTACATCACGGCCTTCGATCCGGTCAGCTACGAAGTGCTCAACATCCTGGAGTGCTTCGACCTGCCGGCCTACGGCCCGGACAGCGTGGAGTACCGGCACCTGATGGCCGAGGCCTGCGGGCACGCCTTCGCCGACAACATGCAGCATTACGGCGACCCGGACTTCGTGCGCAGCCCGGCGGCCGGCCTATCCAGCCGGGCCTTCGGCGCCGCGCGCGCGGCCGGCCTGCGCCTGGACCGCGCCGCGCCCCGGCCCCTCCGCGCCGCCGACCCGTGGCCATACGATGACCCGGCCGGCGCGCCTGAGAAACTGCCCGAGCAACCGTCGCTGGGCGGCGTGCACGGCACCACCCAGATGGCGGCCGCCGACCGGGCCGGCAACCTGGTGACCATCTGCACCAGCCTGACCAGCGCCTTTGGCTCCAAGGTCTATGTGCCGGAGGCCGGCGTCTTCCTCAACAACGGCATGCAGAACTTCGACCCGCGCCCGGAGCAGCCGAATGGCATCCAGCCGGGCAAGATGCCGATCTTCGGCGTGCCGGTGCTGGCCGTGGCCAAGGACGGCCAGGCCGTCTTCGGCGACTGCGGCTCCGGCGGCTACCGGATTTTGAGCGGCACCCTGCACGCCGCCGTCAACGCCCTGGACTTCGGGATGAGCGCCCAGGCCGCCGTGGACGCGCCGCGCGTGTACTGCCAGGGCGAAGAGACCTTCGTGGACGCGCGCCTGCCGGCCGAGGTGCAGGCGCGTTTGACAGAGCTGGGACACCAGGTGGTGCCGCAGTTGGACAACCCGGGCGCCACCCATTTCGGACGCGTGGCCGCCATCCAGATTGATCCGCGCACGCGCCAACTGCGCGCCGGCTGCGGGCCGGCCTGGGTCACGGCCGCCGCCGGCTACTAAGGCCGGCGGCCGGTTCGTGAAATCGCGCACAGACCAAACGCCAAAATGCCCGGATTTCCGGGAAAAAACTGGCGTTTTTCATTGACACTGAATTTGATGTCGACTAGAATGCGCGCACTTTGCCGATGGTGAAAAAATCCCATACGCCGCCACGCGTTGCCGATTGCTTCCCGGGGGGGACGCCCGTTGCTGGCCGTCACCGGGCGGTTGGTGGTGTGCTGCCGCGCCGCTGCGGTTGGCGCGCCGGTGTTCGCGGACGAAAGGAGCAGGCCTATCGCGGACCGTAAACCTCCCCTCTCCAGCAACCCGGCAGCCCCTTATTCCACGTGATTCTTTCGAAGGAGAAGGAGAAGAAGATGGGTACTGACAAAGAGCGCATCCACCCCTTCGTCGCCAAAGCTCAGGAACAGCTGGCCGACGGCCGCATCAGCCGCCGTGAATTCCTGCGCCTGGCCTCGCTGATGGGTGTGAGCGCGGCGTCTGCCTGGATCCTGGCCGCCTGCGGGGCGCCGACCACCCCCGCCCCGGCCGCGCCCACCACCGCGCCGGCCGCCGCCACCATCAAGCGCGGCGGCGTCCTCAAGCTGGGCATGTACCTGCAGGCCATTGACCACCCGGCCCGCCTCTCGTGGACCGAAGGCTC
>JAEURL010000222.1 GCA_016789165.1 Anaerolineales bacterium
CCTGGCCGTTGAATTCCAAGAGCGAGCCCGGCCGGCCGCGGCTGGCCTCGCTGCTGCCGCACGCGCGGACCAGGTCCTCCTCGATCAGGCTGTCCACAATCCGCATGACCGTGGGCGCGCTGACCTGCAGGTGCCGCGCGATTTGGGCGCGTGTGAGCGGGCTGTTCCGGCGGATCAACTCCAATATGGCGGAGCGATTCACGCTGCGCATCAGGGAGGCGGTCAGGGTCTGTGGCATGGTTATCGCACCTGTGGTGATGTCCGGGCCCGAATATTACTCAAAAAAGCCCACGCTCTCCAGGCGGCCGGCCCGTCGAGCGGCCGCCCGGTCAGGCGAAGGGACCATCTAGGTCAACCGCCACCACCTCGTGCGCCAGGACGGCCGGCACGGTCACCCACAGGGCGCCGGCCACCTGTTCGACGGCCGGCGGTTGGCCGCTGACCAGCAGTTGCACTCGGGTCGCCTGCCGGCCGGCCGGCAGGCGGATCTGGACGCGCTGTTCCGGCAGCGGCAGCAGCTCGCGATAGGGGCCTTTCATCAGCATGGGATTGGCCAGGTTGACCAGATGCACGGTCAGCGAGTCGCGCTGCCGCCAGGCCGTCACATCCACCAGGCCGGGCCCAACCACCGTCACGGGGCCTTCTTCGTCGAGAGCCCAGCGGATGGTGTTGGCCAGCACCTGGCCGTGATCGACACACAGGACTTCCCAGAAGGTGCGGTCGATATCCCACGGGAAGTAAGCCACCCGGCCTTGGCCGAAGGCGCGCAGATGCACGGCGGCGACATCGGTCTGGGAGACGCGCGGATAGACCATCTCCATCGGCAGGTCGGGATAGGCCGGGATCAGGGTCAGCGGGGCCGGGAGGCCGCCGGGCTCCGGGGCCACGTCCAGCCAATATAGGCCGTTGATGATGCGGTCCGTGTCCTCCAGGCCGGCCAGGAGGGCCGGGGCGTCCGGCCCGGCCCCGCGCTCCAGCCGCAGATACGAGTTCTTCAGCGGCCCCGGCCGCGCCCGCCGGTAGTGCGCGCCGAAGAGATCCGCCAGGCCAAAATCGGCGCGGCGGCGGCCGGCCTCGTCGTAGAGGGCCGTCTCATAGGTCGCCAGCAGGCTGCCGCCGGCCTGGACGTACTGGCGCAATTGGGCGCACTGCGCGTCCGAGAGCACGGCGATGTTGGGCAGGATCAGCAGCTTGAACGGCTGCAGATGCTCCGGGTCCAATAGTTGATCATGGACCATCTCAAACGGGACCCGGGCCTCGATCAACGCCTGGTACATCCCCAGGGTGTGATCCTCCACCCGCGCCTGCGCCTCGGCGCCGCCGTAGAAGGCGGCCGTCTGCTGGGAGTAGACCAGGCCGACGCGGGCCAAGGGCGCTTCGTTCCGCAGGTAGCGCTCGGCGCGGTAGTGCCAGTCGTACAGGTCGTTGACCGTCTTCAGCCAGCGGCGGTCGGACACGGTGCCGGCGAATTTGGTGAACCAGGGGCGCAGGCCGTTGGCGATGCCGTCCGCCACCCAGATGCGGGTCTCGGCGTCGCTCTGCACCGAGTCTTTCCAGCGATAGGGGCCCTCCAGGCCGACGCTGAAGATGCCCACGATGGGCTTGCGGCCGAGCGTCGCCCGGTATTCCTTGGCGTCTTTGCCGCTGGCCCAGGGCGGCATCAGGCCAAAGCGCCCCTGCCGGTCGGCGAAGAGGGTATCGGCCAGCTCGCCGACGGTCTTCATATCCAACAGGCTGAGCGCGCCGCCCCCGGCGTTCGGGATGAAGCGCGCCGCCGGGTTGATGGCCCGGATCTCGGCCTCCCACCGGCGCCACACCGCGAACAACCGCTCCTGGTACCAGGGCACGTACCGGCGCCAGCGCTCATCCTGCGCGTCGACGGCCGGCGGCAGGTCCAGCCCGGAGGCGGCCCGGAAATTGCGCCGGCAATGCTCGCAGTAGCACAGGCCGGAGCCGTCCCACCGGTTGGTGAAGATGCCGTCCACCTGATAGCGGCTCATGATTTCGCGGTGCACCGCGGTCATGAAGTCCAGGCTGTAGGGCCCGAGGGCGCAGGCCACCCACAGTTCGGGCGAGGCCCAGTGCCGGCGCGGCTGGCCGGCCGCGTCCACGGCCACCCAGTCCGGGTGCGCGTCCACGGCCGCCTGGTGCAGGGCGTGCGAGTCGGTCCGGGCGACCACCACCATGTTCAGCCGCCGGCAGGCCGCCACGAGCTCGCCAAACAGGTCCCGGTCGCCGAGCCAGGCGCTGCGATGGTGGAGCGGCACCTGGGTGGGGTAATAGGCCACCACACCGCCGGCGCTCAGGCAGGCGGCGTCGCAATGCGCCCGCTGGAAGTAATCCAGCCAGAAGGCCTGGTCATAGGCGGCGGGGTCGTTTTCGGCCAGAGTCAGCTGCGCCCAGCGCATCGGCCGATCGAACCAGCCGGCCGGGCCGGCGGCCGCGGCCGTCATGACTTGGCCGCGGCGGCGGCCGGGGCGGGGGTGCCGATGACGACGCCGCCGATGTCCTGGTACAGGGTGGCGATCACGGTGAAGTCGTCTTCGCCCCGGCCCATGCTCTTGAGCATGTCGAACACCTGGCCGGCCGTCACCCCGGCCAGGCTCGGAACGCCCAGCTGCCGGGCGGCGGCCAGGGCCAGGTTGAGGTCCTTGCTCATCAGCTTGAGCCGAAAGCCGGGCTGGTACTGGTTCTTGGCGATGGTCTTGGGGAAATAGCGCTCGATGACGGCGCTGCCGCCAGAGCTGGCCTGGACGACCTCCGCCAGGGTGGCGGCGTCGACGCCGGCCTTCACCCCCAGGGCGAAGGCCTCGCAGACGCCCACCAGGTTGACGGCCAGCATCAGGTTGTTGCACAACTTGACCACCTGGCCCATGCCCGGTCCGCCGACGTAATAGGTCTTCTTGCCCATGGCCAGGAAGACGTCCTGGCAAGCCGTGACCGCCGCCGCGTCGCCGCCGATCATGAAGGTGAGCGTGCCGGCGATGGCGCCGGCCTCCCCGCCGCTCATGGGGGCGTCGACCAGGACGGCGCCGTGCTCGGCCGCCTGTCTGGCCAGCGCCTGGGCGGTCTGCGGATTGATGGTGCTGGTGTCGATGATGGTCAGCCCCGGCTGGCCGGCGGCCAGCAGCCCGGCCGGCCCCAGGACGGTCTCTTCGACCTGCGGGCCGTCCGGCAGGCAGGTGACGACGACTGGCGCGGCGGCGGCCACCTCCCGCGCCGTGGGCACGACCACGGCCCCGAGGGCCGCCAGTTCCTGGACGGGGGCCGGGTTGCGGTGCGGGCAGATCACGACCCGGAAGCCGGCTTTAAGCAGATTGGCGGCCATCGGCTTGCCCATCGTCCCTAACCCGACGAAACCAACACTCTTCGACATGGCGGTCTAGCTCCTTGACGGGGTGAAGAACCCGACCGGCTTACCCTTTGGTGCCGGTCAAGGCGATGCCTTCCACAAAGTAACGCTGGCCGATGATGAAGATCACGATGAGCGGCAGGATTGTGATGGCCGTGCCGGCCATGAGCGGGCCCCATTCGGTCAGCGTCTGATCTTGAAAGACCTGCAGCCCGAGCTGCAGGGTGCGTGATTGGGCCGTGGTCGAGATGACCAGCGGCCAGGTGAAGTCGTTCCAGGCCTCCTGGAAGGCGAAGATAGCCAGCGTCACCAGGGCCGGCCGGGTGAGGGGCAGCATGATCTGGAAGAAGATCTGGGTCTCGCCGGCGCCGTCGATGCGGGCGGCGTCGGCCAGCTCGCCGGGCAAGGAGAGCGTGAACTGGCGCATCAGGAAGATGCCGAAGGGCGTGACCAGATTGGGCAAGATCAGCCCCGGCAGGGAATCGACCAGGCCGATGCCGCCGCCGCCCAGCCAATCGTTGCCGCCGGCCAGCGGCCAGTGGCGCAGCATGACGAAGAGCGGCACCAGCAGCATCTGGAACGGGATCATCATGGTGGCCAGCACCAAGACAAACAGCAGGTTGCGGCCCGGGACCTGCAGGCGGGCGAAGGCATAGCCGGCCATGGCCCCGAACAGCACCTGGCCGGCCGTGCTGGCCACGGCGTAGACGGCGGTGTTCAGGGCGTAGTGCGAGAAACTGGCCCGCTGCCAGGCGGTGAGGTAATTGCCCCAGTTAAGTTCGCGCGGCAGCCAGCCGGCGGAGGCGTCAAAGAGCTGGGCCTCCGGCCGCAGCGAGGTGACGATCATCCACAGGAAGGGGACGACCATGGTCAGGCCGGCCAGGGCCAGCACGCTGTACAGCAGCATCTGGACCAGCGGGCGCGGCCGGCGGCCGCCGTCGTCAGCGTGCCGCAACCGCCGGGCAATCCGTTCTGTCAGGGTTGGCATGGCCGGGACCGACTACCAGTATTCCACATCGCTGCGCAGGAACCGCCAGTTGATCAGCGAGAGCGCGAAAATGACCACGAACAGGATGAGGGCTTCCGCGGAGGCATAGCCCATCCGCAGATAGCGAAAAGCGTTCAGGTAGACCTGGTGGACGACCGTCGTGGTGGCATACCCTGGGCCGCCCTTGGTCATGACATAGACGCTGCCAAACACCTGAAAGGACGAGATGACGCTGGTTACAAAGATGAAGAAGGTGGCCGGTTTGATCAGGGGCAGGGTAATGGCCCACAGCTTATCCCAGGCGTTGGCGCCGTCCAGTTCCGCCGACTCGTACAGGTGGCCCGGGATGCCCTGCAGGGCGGCCAGGTAGATCATCATGGTGTAGCCGAGGTTCTTCCAGACGGCCATCACCATCACGGACGGCAGGGCCAGCTGCGGATCGAGCAGCCAGCGCTGGGGCGGCAGGCCCAGGCTGGACAGCGCCTGATTGATGATGCCGCTGTCCGGCGCGTACATCCACAGCCAGACCATGCCGCTGGCTACCGTAGAGGTCACCACCGGCATGTAAAACGCAATCCGGAAGAGCGTGATGCCGCGAATGCGCTGATTGAGCAGCAGGGCCAGGAGCAGTGACAGCGCCATGCCGCTGGGCACCACCCCCAGCGAATAGAGGGCGGTGTTGGCCAGCGCGGTGTGAAAGACCTGATCGTCAAGCAGGCGCGCGAAGTTGCGCAGCCCGATGAAGACCGGCGCCTTGGTGAAGGTGAACTCCGTCAGGCTCAAGTAGCCGGCAAAGAGCATCGGGTAGACGGAGAAGGCCAGGAACAGCAGCATCGGCACCAGCACGAACAACCAGCCGGTCCGCCGCTGATCCCGCAGAACGGGCCAAAGGGTCTGGGGGGGGCCAGGCCATCTGAGTTTCATGCGCGGGAGTTCGCCTGAATTGAGCCGGAACAGGGTGGGCGGCCCGGCGCTAGCCGGCCCGCTGGCCCGGGAGATAGGCCAGCGGACCGGGCCGGACCGGGC
>JAEURL010000081.1 GCA_016789165.1 Anaerolineales bacterium
ACCGGGTGATTGCCCGCGTCCACGGTGTAGCCCAGTTCGGTGACCCAGACCGGCCGGGTATCGCCGGCCGCGGTCATGAGCGCGCGCACGTCCGCCAGCCGCGCCAGGTTGAGGCCGGCGTTGGCCTCCGCGTCCACCTCCGGCGCCAGGCCGTAGCCGTAGGCGTGCACGGCCAGCACGTCGAAGCAGGGCGGCGGGCCGGCCGCGTACAGCTGGCGCAGAAACTCCCGGTCGTCCAGCGCGCGTTCGGAGACTTCGTTGGTGGGCGCCAGCCCGCCGGCGGCGACCAGGGCCTGCGGGTCGGCCGCTTTGATGGCGGCGTAGGCCGCGCCCACCACCCCCAGATAATCGGCCGGGTCCGCCACCCGCCCCCGGTAGGCCTCCCAATGATCAGGGGCCGGGTCGCCGGAATAGCTCCACTCGGCCGCCAGGTTCGGCTCGTTCCAGATGAGATAGCCCAGCAGATGGCCGCGATAGCGCTGGGCGACGGCGCCCGCGAAAGCGGCGTAGGCGGCCAGGTCAAACGGGAGGCCCGGCGCCTCCGGCCGCGCGGCCCAGGCCGGCGGCATATCCAGGCGGGCCACCAGCGCCAGGCCCTGCGCGTGCGCGGCGCGCAGCATGGCGTCGGCGGCGGCCCAGGTGAAGGTGCCGGGCTGCGGGTTGAGGTCCCGCCACGGGAAGACCTGGACGATGGTGTCGAAGCCGGCCGCGGCGGCCAGCTGGGCGAGCGCGTCGTCCACGGCCAAGGTGTGCACGGCGGCGCGGAAGGCCGGCGCGGCGCGGGCCGGGGCCGGCGGCAGGTCAGGCGTGGGCGGGAGGTGGCGGGCGGGCGAGTCCGCCGCCGGCAGCGGCAGGAAGCGGCTGCAATCCGGCCGGGCCGCGGGCGTCGGCGCTGTGGCAGGTGGGGGGCCGGCCGGCCCGCAGGCGGCCAGCGCCAGCAGCCCGCCTAAGGCCGCCATCAGCACGCGGCTCATGGGGCGGTCAGCGGCAGTGCCAGCAGGGCGTTGTCCTGGCGATACACCTGATCCACGTACTCGCTGCCGGTCGTGACGATGTAGGCGTACTCTCCGGCGATGACGGCCTCGCTGGTGTAGTGGCCCTCCGGCAGCTGGGCCTCGGACACCAAAGTGGTCTGGCCGCCGGCCGCGAGACGGGCGGCCGCGATCCGGGTGCCGTCCAGATTGAGATAGACCGCATACTGGTCGGTGGCGGCCCGGACGTAGCCGTCGATCAGGTGCGTTCCGGTGAGGGCCGGCCGGGCCGGGTCGCGCACGTCCAGGCCGCGCACGCCGTAATCCACGCCGGGGTTGTCGGATGTGCTGCGGATGGCGCCCACGCCCAAGACGGCCCGCCCGTCCGCCGACAGGTGCTCGAGCGTGTATCCGTAGTAGAGGCCCTCGGGCGTGTACTCGCTGGCCAGGCGCGGCGCGGCCGGATCGCTGACGTCCACGGTTACGAAGCGTGCGAGGCAGACGGCGCGCGAGCCGCAATACCCGTAGGAGGAGTACAGCCGGCCGCCGAGTTTGTGCAGGCGCGGGCCCAGCATGACGTCCAGTTGGCCGGCCAACTCGGGCCGGGCGGGGTCGTGGAGATTGATGATCGTCAGGCGCGGGGCCGTGGCCAGGTAGGCGAAGCCGTCGGCGGCCAAGAAGGCGGGCAGGTAGGTTTCGGCCAAGGGCAGCCGGCTGACCAGGCGCGGCTGGGCCGGCGCCTCCAGGCTGTAGATCAGGAAGTCAGTCTGTCCGTCCAGCGCGGCGGTGACGGTGTAGAGCCAGCCGCCCACCGCCTGGGCCTGCCCGAACAAACGGCCTTCGTCGCTGACCTCGCCGATCAGGCGCGGCGCCTCAGGCTGGACGAGCTCATAGACGCGCAATTGGCTGCCGAAGCCGGCGTAAGCGTAGCGGCCGAGCACGAAGCTGGCCGAGAGGACAGGTGGGCGGGGCGGCTGGCAGGCGGCCAGCCCGCTCAGCACCAGCAGGGCGGCCAGCAGCCGCAGCAGTTTGGGCATGGGGCACCTCCTTCCGGGAGCAGAGGGATGCCGCCAGTGTAAGCCGGCCCGGTGACGCCGCTGGCCGCCGGCTGTGTCAAAACGGTAATCGTCGATGACGGCCAGGTAACGGGGCCGGCCGTCAGGCCCGGGACCGGGACCGGCCGCGCGGGCGGGGCGGCCCGCTGCGGGCCGGACGCCGGGGCCCTTCGGCGGCCGGCGCTTCGGCGCGGCGCTCCAATTCGGTCAGCCGGCGCAGCTTCTCCCACTCGGGGGGATTGTCGCCTTCCACCAGCGCCTGGCGCAGCTCCAGGATCTGGTCGCGCAGCAGGGCGGCCTTCTCGAATTCCAGGTCCTGGGCGGCGGCCCGCATCTGGGCCTCCAGCTCCTGGAGCATCCGCGTCAGTTCGTCGCGGGGCAGCTCGGCCATCACCGGGGCCTTGGTCCGGTACTCGGCCTTGTCGTCGGCCAGGCTGTGGACGCGCTCGGTCAGGTCGCGCACGCTCTT
Source organism: Anaerolineales bacterium (assembly GCA_016789165.1). Classification (GTDB taxonomy): domain Bacteria; phylum Chloroflexota; class Anaerolineae; order Anaerolineales; family UBA6663; genus SpSt-583. The sequence continues at coordinate 2,496 of JAEURL010000081.1, forward strand.
GACGATGGTGGCCGGCACGATGCCGTGGGCGGTGTTGTAGTCCACCTGGATCTGGCGCCGGCGGTTGGTCTCGTCGATGGCGGCCTTCATCGAATCGGTCAGCTTGTCCGCGTACATCAGGACCTTGCCCTCGACGTGGCGCGCGGCGCGGCCGATGGTCTGGATCAGCGACGTGGTCGAGCGCAGGAAGCCCTCCTTGTCGGCGTCCAGGATGGCCACCAGGGAGACCTCCGGCAGGTCCAAGCCCTCGCGCAGCAGGTTGATGCCCACCACCACGTCGTAGACGCCCAGGCGCAGGTCGCGCAGGATCTCCACCCGCTCCAGGGTATCCACCTCCGAGTGCAGGTAGTGGACCTTGAAGTTCAGCTCCTGCAGGTAGGCCGAAAGGTCCTCGGCCATGCGCTTGGTGAGAGTGGTCACCAGGGCGCGCTGGCTCTTGGCAATCCGGGCGCGCAGCTCGCCCACCAGGTGATCCACCTGGCCCTTGGTCGGCAGGATTACGACCTCCGGATCCACCAGGCCGGTGGGGCGGATGATCTGCTCCACCACCTGGGCGGCGCGCTGGTTCTCGTACGGGCCGGGCGTGGCCGAGGTGAAGATCACTTGGCCGACGCGCTGCTCAAACTCGTCGAAGGACAGCGGGCGGTTGTCCAGGGCCGAGGGCAGGCGGAAGCCGTAGTTGACCAGCTCGGTCTTGCGCGAGCGGTCGCCCCCGAACATGCCCGCGATCTGGGGCACGGTCATGTGGCTCTCGTCGATCACCAGCAGGAAGTCGGGCGGGAAGTAATCCACCAGGGTCCAGGGCGGCGAGCCAACCGGCCGCTGGTCCATGTGGCGCGAGTAGTTCTCGATGCCCGAGCAGTAGCCGACCTCGCGCAGCATCTCCAGGTCATATCGGGTGCGCTGCTCGATGCGCTGGGCCTCCAGCAGCAGATTGTTGTCCTTGAACCAGGCGATGCGCTCCTCCAGCTCGATCTCGACATCGCGGATGGCCTGCTGGAGCTTCTCGGTCTCGGTGATGAAGTGCTTGGCCGGGAAGATCTCGAGCGTCTCGCGCTCGGTCAGGACCTCGCCGGTGAGCGGGTGAAACTCCACGATGCGCTCGATCTCGTCCCCGAACAGCGTGACGCGGTAGCCGAAAGCATCGGTGTAGGCCGGCATCACTTCGAGCGTGTCGCCGCGCACCCGAAAGGTGCCCAGCTTCAGGTCCACGTCGTTGCGCTCGTAGTGAATCTCCACCAGCTGGCGCAGGAGCGTATTGCGGCGCACCAGCCCGCCCTTGGCCAGCTTGATCACCACATTGCCGTAGGCCTCGGGCGAGCCCAGGCCGTAGATGCACGAGACTGAGGCCACGATCAGCACGTCGCGCCGGCTGAGCAGGGCGGTGGTGGCCGCCAGGCGCAGCTTCTCCAGCTCGTCGTTGATCTGGGTCTCTTTTTCGATGTACAGGTCGTGCCGGGCGACGTAGGCCTCCGGCTGATAGTAGTCGTAGTAGCTGACAAAGTACTCGACCGCGTTCTCGGGGAAGAACTCCTTGAACTCGGAGTAGAGCTGGGCGGCCAGGGTCTTGTTGTGGCACATCACCAGCGTCGGGCGCTGGATGTGCGCGACGACGCTGGCCACGGTGTAGGTCTTGCCCGTGCCGGTGGCCCCCAGCAGGACCTGGTGCTTGTCACCGCGCTGGACGCCGGCCACCAGCTTCTCGATGGCCTGGGGCTGATCGCCCATCGGCTTGAAGGGGGAGACGAGTTTAAAGGGGGGCATGCTCACCTGCCAGGTGGGGGCGGGGCTAAAACTGATGTTCTGATTCTAGCACAGGGCCTCAATGGCCACCGGCCGGCCGAGCCGGGCTCAGGGCCGCACGGCCAGGGTGTTGGGCGAGGCGTCGGAGAGCGGCGTGATCAGGCCGGCGGCCTCGCCCAGGTGCTGGGTGTACAGGCCCCACTGGTTGTCCTGGGCGGCCACGAATAGCACGGTGTCGTTGCTGATCCAGGCCAGGGAGATCACGCTCAGGCCTTCGCCGAAAGACTGGCCGGCCCCGCCCAGCGTGGCC
>JAEURL010000102.1 GCA_016789165.1 Anaerolineales bacterium
GATGGCCGGCGTCTGGCCCTTCGTCGCCCTGGCCATCTGGCTGGAGAGCGGCCGGCCGATCTTCTTCCGCCAGACCCGCCTGGGCCGCGGCGGCCGCCATTTTGAGATTTTCAAATTCCGGACGATGGTCCATGAAGCCGAGGCCGCCGGGCCGCGCTGGGCCAGCCGCGATGACGACCGGGTGACGGGCGTCGGCTGGTGGCTGCGGCGCACCCGCCTGGACGAAAGCCCGCAATTCCTCAACGTGCTGAGCGGCGAGATGAGCCTGGTCGGCCCTCGCCCGGAGCGCCCCGAGTTTACCGAGCAGCTGGAGCAGGAGATCCCGTTCTTCCGGGCGCGCCTGCTGGCCAAACCCGGCCTCACCGGCTGGGCGCAGGTGAACTATGGCTACGCCGGCACCGTGGCCGATAATGCGCTCAAGCTGCAGTGGGACCTGTACTACATCAAGCACCAGTCCCTGTGGATGGACGTGCTGATCATGATCCGGACGCTGCCCGTTATCTTCGGTTTTCGCGGGACGTGAAGCCGAAATGGGCCGGAACCGCTATGGTATAATGCCGTTGGTTGGACCGACGCCCCCTCCTGTCAGGGGGCGTTTGTGTGAACGGCGGCCTCGTCCAGCAGCAAGCTGACGGCGGCGGCCAAGTCGGGGACGATCTGGGGCGTCAGGCCCAGGCGGGCCAGTTCGGCGGTTTGGGCAGCGCCCAGGCCAGTGCGCACCAGGATCGGGCGCACGCCGGCGGCCAGGCCGGCCTGGATGTCGCTGGCGGCATCCCCGATGAAGACCGAGGCGGACAGGTCCACCCCCCACTCGGCCGCGCCCTGCAGCAGCATCCCGGGCGCCGGCTTGCGGCAGGCGCAGCCCGCCTCCGGATGATGCGGACAAACGTAGACCTGGTCGATGCGGCCGCCGGCCGCCTGGACCCGTTCCAGCACGAAGCGGTTGATGACCTGCACGCTTTCCAGGCTGAGCAAGCCGCGGCCGACCGGGGATTGGTTGGTGGCCATCAGGATCGGCCAGGCGGGCCGGGCGTGGTTTAGCCGGGCCAGGGCCGCCAGCGCGCCGGGCACGAAGGCCACGTCAGCCAGTGAGCGGACGTAATCGGCGCGATTTTCGATGATGACGCCGTCACGGTCCAGGAAGACGGCCGGCCGCCGCAGGGTGGACGGCTCGGGCGGCCGGGCGGCGGTGGGTGAGCTGGCCATTGGCGGGATTATAACAAACCGCCGGCCGCCGCCTGAGGAAGCAGAGGCATGAGGATTTTGGTCACGGGCGGCGCAGGGTTCATCGGTTCGCACACGGTGGACTTGCTGCTGAGCCGTGGGCATACGGTGCGCGTCCTGGATGCGCTGGAGCCCCCGGTCCACGCCGAGCGCCGCCGGCCGGATTACCTGCCGGCCGAGGCGGAGTTCATCCTGGGGGATGTGCGCGACCGGGCCGCCTGGGAGCGCGCTCTGGCGGGCGTGGACGCCGTCTTCCACCTGGCCGCTTATCAGGATTACCTCCCCGACTTCTCCAAGTTCTTCCACGTCAACGTCGTCAGCACGGCCCTGCTCTACGAGGTGGTGGTGGAACGCCGCCTGCCGGTGCAGAAGATCGTGGTGGCGGCCTCGCAGGCCGTCTACGGCGAGGGCAAGTACCGCCGCGCCGACGGGAGCGCCGTGTACCCGGGCCAGCGGCCGGCGGAACAACTGGCCCGCCACGCCTGGGACCTGCTCGACCCGGAGACCGGCGCCGTCCTCACGCCGGACGTCACCGACGAGGCCGTCGTCCATCCCCACAACTCGTACGCCATGAGCAAGTACACCGAGGAGCAGATCGCCCTCAACCTGGGGCGGCGCTACGGCCTGCCGTCGGTGGCCATGCGCTACTCCATCGTCCAGGGCGCGCGCCAGTCCTTCCGCAACGCCTATTCCGGGGCGCTGCGCATCTTCGCCATGCAGTGCCTGGCCGGCGAGCGGCCCCTGATCTACGAGGACGGCCAGCAGCTGCGCGACTACGTGTACGTGGGCGATGTGGCGCGCGCCAACCTGCTGGTGCTGGAGGACCCGCGCGCGGATTACCAGGCTTTCAACGTGGGCGCCGGCCGGGCCTGGACCGTCTTGGAGTTTGCCCGGATCATGGCGGAGGCGGCCGGCCGGCCGGACCTGGAGCCGCGCCTGCCCGGCGAGTACCGTTTCGGCGACACCCGCCACATCACCTCGGACACCCGCCGGCTGCAAGCCCTCGGCTGGGAGCCGCGCGGCCATCCGGCCCAGAGCGCGCGTGAATACCTGGACTGGGCCGTGCGCCAGCCTGATTTCGGCAACTACACGGCCGCCGCCCGCGAGCACATGAAGCAGGTCGGCGCCGTCAAAGCTTGAACCCGCCCCACCGGCCTTCACTCACCCCTGGGAGACCCGCATGGACGCTATCGATCTTTATCTGACCGAGCTGGAACAGGTCATCCACCAGATCTCGCGCGACGAGGTCCGGGCCGTGGCCGATGCGCTGATGGAGGCCTGGCATGGCCGCCGGCAGATCTTCATCATCGGCAACGGCGGCTCGGCCGCCACCGCCTCGCACATGATGAACGACATCAATAAGTTCACGCGCGTGGAGGGCAAGCCGCGCTTCCGGGCCATCGCCCTGACCGACAACGTGCCCTGGATGACGGCGGTGGGCAACGACCAGGGCTACAACGATATCTTCGTCGAGCCGCTGATGAGCCTGCTGGAGCCCGGCGACCTGATCCTGGCCATCTCGGCCTCCGGCAACTCCCCAAACATCGTCAAGGCCATCGAGTATGGCCAGGCGCACGGGGCCCGCATCATCGGCTTCTGCGGCCGGCCGGGCGGCAAGCTGGCCCAGATGGCCGACCTCAAGGTCATCATCCCCAGCGACCGCATCGGCCAGCAGGAGGATGGGCACATGATCCTGGATCACGTGCTCTCCTTCGCGCTGCTGGAACGCGTCCGCGGCGCCTAGGGGACGGGACCATGGGCTCAGGCCCGGCCCGCCGGCCCTGACCTGCCCGCCCCAGCCGGTGCTCTTCGGCAATGCGCCTGTCTGTCGTCGTCCCCGCCTATAACGAGGCCGAGCGCCTGGGACCCCACCTGGGCCCGGTGCTGGCCTTCCTGGGCGGGCATTACCCCGATTACGAGCTGATCGTCGTGGACGATGGCAGCCAGGACGAGACGGCGGCCCGGGTGGCCGCCGCCCTGGCCGGCGAACCGCGCGCCCGCCTGATCAGCTATCGGCCCAACCGCGGCAAGGGCTACGCCGTGCGGACCGGCGTGCTGGCTTCCAGCGGCGACGTGGTGGTGTTCATGGACGCCGACCTGTCCACGCCGCTGGACGAGATCCCGCGCCTGCTGGAGCGGCTGGCGGCCGCCGACGTCGTCATCGGCTCGCGCGGCTTGCCGGAGGCCGAGATCCACGTCCGGCCGCCGCTGCACCGCCGGGCCGCCTCCTGGATCTTCGACCAGATCAAGTACGCGCTGGTGGGGCTGCGCGCCTTTCAGGACACGCAGTGCGGGTTCAAGGGGTTTCGCGGCCCGCTGGCCCGCCAGCTCTTCGCCCTGGGCCGCGTCGATCGCTTCATGTTCGACGTGGAAATCCTGTTCCTGGCCGAGCGGGCCGGCCTGCGTATCGTGGAGATGCCCGTCGCCTGGGCTGACCGGCCCGGCAGCAAGGTGCGTTTCTGGGAGGGCGTGGTGAACATGTTCCGTGACCTGGGGCGCATTCGGCGGCTGCATCCGGGCCGCGTGGTGCTGGACTCGGCCGCCGCGCCCACCCCGCCGGCCGGCCGGGCCGGCCATTAAAGGAGCGAGCCATGCACGCCTTGATCACGGGCGGCGCCGGCTTTATCGGCAGCCATCTGGCGGAGGCCCTGCTGGCGCAGGGGCACCGCGTCACCGCCGTGGACAACCTCTCCACCGGCCGGCGCGCGAACGTGGCGCACCTGGCCGGCCAGCTGCGCTTCCAGCTGGTGGTCGAGACGATCACCAACGAGGCCGTCCTGGACCGGCTGGCCAGCGAGTGCGATGTGATCTTCCACCTGGCGGCCGCCGTGGGGGTGGAGCTGATCATCCGCGATCCGGTCCGGACGATCGAGACCAACCTGCAGGGCACGGACGTGATCCTCAAGCTGGCGCGCCGCTACGGCAAGAAGGTGCTGCTGGCCTCCACGTCCGAGGTGTATGGCAAGAGCGCGGCTGTTCCGTTCAACGAGGACGCGGATCGGGTGCTGGGGCCGACGACGAAGAGCCGCTGGAGCTACGCCGAATCGAAGGCCATCGACGAGCACCTGGCGCTGGCCTACCACAAGCAATTTGGAGTGCCGGTGGTGATCTGCCGGTTCTTCAACACGGTTGGGCCGCGCCAGAGCGGCAGCTACGGCATGGTCATTCCGCGCCTGGTGCAGCAGGCCCTGGCCGGCCAGCCGCTCACCGTCTACGGCGATGGCTCGCAGAGCCGCTGCTTCTGCAACGTGCGGGACACGGTCCGGGCGGTGCTGGCGCTGGCGGCCGAGCCGGCTGCGGTGGGCGAGATCTTCAACGTGGGCTCCCAGGACGAGATCACCATCCGCGCCCTGGCCGAGCGCGTGCTGGCGCGCGCCGGGGCCGGCGGGCCGCTGCGCCTGGTGCCGTATGAGCAGGCCTATGAGAAGGGCTTTGAGGACATGCAGCGGCGCGTTCCGGGCTTGGCCAAAATCCAGGCCATGATCGGCTGGGCGCCGACCGTCCCGCTGGATGAGACCCTGGACGAAGTGATTGCGTATTTCCGCGCCGGTCACACCGGATAAGAAACCGCTAACCGGCTAAGGACGGCTGTCTCTCGCTCGTTCTCATCAGGGGTTCCGGCGCCGCTGTTGGCGAGCACCCGCCCGGCAGGGGCTCGCTCTGGCTATTCGCTCCGCTCGGCCGTTTCAGCTTCTAATCGTTGCCGGTCATCCGCTCTAATTCATTTAGCCGCCGGCCGTCCGCTGTCCAGCGTCACTCCCAGGCCGGCTTCTCTCCGGCGTAAGGCGCCCAGACCAGCGCCAGCAGCTGCACGCTGATGCCGGTCTTCTTGGGCTTGATCACCAGCGTCTCGAGCGGTTCGGTCAGCGGGTCGACGCGCGCCTCGGTTTCGGCGGCCTCGGCCTTGAACTGCGCATCCAGGTCGGCTAGCTGCTGCTGCAGGGCCTCGACCGTCTCCTGCGCCCGGCCGATGTCCTGGCCCTCTTTCATCGCCCGGCCCACGCCGCGGGCGGCGGTGGTGGCCCGCCCCAAGCTGGAGCCCTTGCGGCCCACAAATGCCCCCAGCAGGGTGGCGCCAAACGAGATGGCGGTGTTGAGCTGGGCCTGCTTGGCCTGCGCCTCCTGCTCGGCCTTGGCGGCCTCGGCCCGGCGCAGGCGTTCCTGCAGGGCCGTCAGTTTGGGGGCGTATTTCTTCTTCAGCGCCTCGGTGGCGGCGTCACGATGCTCGCGCGCCGCCTGGGCCAGGCGGGCCCGGAACTCGCGCTCGGCCTCCCCAGGTTCGGAAACCAGCTTCTGGCTCGGGCTGCGGAACAACTCCAGCTTCTGCCCGCCGTACAGGTGCGCGGTCAGATCCCGGCCCCAGGCCGCGTAGCTCTTGGGCTTGGCGGCGGCGGCCGGCAGTTCCGCAAACTGCGCGCCCTCGGCCGGCCCCTTCTCGAGATCGTTCACGTCCACGTTGGCCGGCTGGGCCGCCGCCCAATCCACGGGCACAGCCGCGTCGGTGATGGGCGTGAGCAGGACGGCCGGCTCGGTCACATCCACCTTGCTCTTGGCCTCGGCGAAGTTGACGCGGGCCGCGCCGATCAGGGCTGGGCGGTAGACCAGCCCTTCGGCCTGGCCGCGCACCGGCAGGAAGAATTGCGGGATCTCGGGCGGCAAGGAGGGGCGGCCGGCGGCCGCCAGCGCGCTGCGGGCCGGGGCCGCCGGCGGGACGGGGACGCTGCTGCCGGCCGGCTGGGCGCTGGCAGCGGCGGGCGGGGGAGCGGCCGCCGCGCTGGCCGGCGCCAGGCGGGCGGCCTTGTAGGGATCCATCAGGGCCTTGATCTGCTGGCGGGTGAGCGGGCCGCGCAGGTAGCTCATCACCCAGCGCGTGGTGAAGACCACGGGCGCGTCGTCGTGGACGTTGTTCATCAGGAAGACGCGGTTGCCCAGGCCGGCCAGGATCTGCTCCATCCGGCCGCGGTCAAAGCCGGCGCTCCCGCTGGCGGCCGCGCCTTCCAGGCCGTCCAGCACGCGCTGCTTGTCGCGGTCGGTCTGCAGCCGGCCGATGAACCAGGTGCCGGTGTTGGCCAGGCCCTTGTAGTCCAGGTCCACCGGGTTCTGGGTGGCCAGCACCACGCCCAGGCCGAAGGCGCGCGCCTGCTTGAGCAGGGTCAGCAGGGGCTGCTTGCTGGGCGGGTTGGCCACCGGCGGGAAGTAGCCGAAGATCTCGTCCATGTACAGCAGGGCGCGCAGGCTGGTGGTGCCGCTCTGCTGGCGCACCCAGCCCAGCACCTGGTTGAGCAGCAGCGAGACGAAGAACATGCGCTCGGCGTCGTTCAGGTGGGCGATGGAGAAGATGGCGTGGCGCGGCCGGCCCTGCGCTGTGTAGAGCAGGCTCTGGATATCCAGCGGCTCGCCCTCCAGCCAGGCCCCGAAGCCGGGCGCGGCCAGCAGATTGTTGAGCGCCATCACCAGGCCGAAGCGGTCCTTGCCCGGATAGAACGACTCGAGGTCCAGCACCCCGATCTTGGTCAGGGGCGGGTTCTGGATCAGGCCGATCAAGGCCGCCAGGTCCAGGTCCTGCCCCTGCCGCCAGACGTTCTCCAGCAGGTTGGCGATCAGGATGTGCTCGCGGCTCTGGAGCGGGTCGGCCTGGACGTTGAGCAGGCCGAGCAGGCTGGTGACGGTGGTGTTGATGCGCTCGCGCAGCAGCTCGCCGTCCTCCAGCACAACCGGCCCCGGCGCGGCGAAGGACTTGAGGATGGAGACCGGCAGGCCGGCGCTGGAGCCGGGCGTATAGACGGCCACCTCGGCGGCAGCGCGCAGGCGCTCGATCCGGGCGCCGTCCTGGCCCCACTCGGCCAGGCCCTTCTTCCACAAGTCGGCCTGGGCCTGGGCGAAGGCCTCCGGCGTCAGGCCCTTCTTGGCGGCCTCGTCTTCATTGATCCAGGGGCGCAGGTCTTCGCCGCGCAGTTGGGGGAAGGTGAGCAGCAGGTTGGGCAGGTCGCCTTTGGGGTCGATGATGATGGCCGGCACGCCGTCGATGGCGGCCTCTTCCAGCAGGGCCAGGCACAGGCCGGTCTTGCCGGAGCCCGTCATCCCGACCACCACGGCGTGGGTGACCAGGTCCTTGGAGTCGTACAGCAGCACGGCTTCCCGCCGCTGGCTGGCCGCCAGATCGTATTCCTTGCCCAGGTAGAAGACGCCGAGTTTCTCGAAGTCGGTCATGGCACACCTTGTGTGAAGCGGGGTACAGGTTATTTTACTTGGGAACCGGCCGGCCGGCCGCCTGTCCAGTGACTTTTGTCGCTAACCCGGTCTGTCCCCCGCCGCTTGCCCGGCTTGTGCTTTCCGGTATAATCTTTTCACGGCTAATCTCTGATCACTCCAGCCGCGCCTCTTGCCCTAATTGACATCGTGCTTTCCCCCGCCAGGCCTGAAAGCGAAGGGAGGTGGTCTTCTCACGACTCGCCATTTTAGTGTCTCTCTCGGACCTGTTTGACCCCTGTCGTTTCTCTGGAGGAGAAAGAGAATGAAGCAGCATTTGCATAAGTTTATGTCCGGCTTGGTGGCCATGGCGCTTCTGCTGGCCGCCTGCGCGCCGGCCGCCACCCCCACCGCCGCGCCCACCCAGGCGCCGGCCCCCACCCAGGCGCCGGCTCCCACTGAGCCCCCGGCCGCGGCGGCGGGCAAGATCTGCGAAGTGACGGACAC
>JAEURL010000107.1 GCA_016789165.1 Anaerolineales bacterium
CCGGCCACGGGCAGGCGTTGCATAGTCTCGGCATTGTACAGGCCCAGGACCAGACGCGCGTCAGCGGCCGGCGCGTCGGCGGGCAGGATCAGGTGGTACACGTCCACAAAGGGCCGGCCCACGTCCCAGACCGTGGTGGCCCAATTGCCAAAGCCGGGATAGCGATCCACCTGGGCCAGCAGGCCGCGGACCGGGTCGATCAGGTGGAGAAAGATGGTGTACGGCACGTCGGTCTGGGAGAGCGGCTCCCAGGCCACGGTGACTTCCAGAGCCGCGCCGGGTTTCAGTTTGGCGGCGCTCAGGCGGTAGCCGAGCAAGCGCGCGGTGTCGCCGAGGTTGGCATCCAGCGGGGTCATCGTTTGCAGCTGCGCTGAGGTCGGCGCCGGCGGCGGGCCGTAGGTGGCGGCCAGCCGGCCCAGGCCGGAGACGGCCAGCAGGCCGGCCGCCGCCAGGGCCGCCGCGGCCATGCGCCGGTGAAGGCGCGGCGGGGCCCAGGCCAGCAGGCCGCCGGCAAACATCACGGCCAGGGAAGGGAAGACGGTAAAGGCGTAACGGCCGTGCAGGCCATGGATATAGAAGTATAGGTAGACGAGCAGCGCCAGCGAGACGGCCGCAACCGCGCCGCCGTGCATGACCCATTGGGCGCGCCCGGGGGTCAGCCAGGCGGCCAGGGCCGGGCGGGTCCACTGGCGCGGCCGGGCGCGCCAGATTACGCGCAGGGCGCCGGCCACAGCCAGCAGGCTGACGGCGTAAGCCACGTAATAAACCACAGGCGGATAGTCCACCATCAGCCCCTGACCATAGCGGCCCACCAGCCCGGTGGCCATGTTGTAGACGGTCTGGCTCAACGGCTGGATCGGGCCGTAGGTCCACAAAGCCGCGATGGTGCGGTTGGCGGTCCAATCGCCGTAGAGCAGCTGGTTGCGCCAGAACCACCAGCCGTCCAGCAGCGCCACCGGCAGGCCCAGGCCGAGGCCGGCCTCGCGCACCACGCGGGCCAACTGGGCGCGCCGCCGCCCCAGATCATACAGGCCGGCCAGGCCGACAGCCGCGGCCAGGGTCAGGGCGCTGGTCTGGAGCAGCACGCCGCCCGCCAGGGCCAGGCCGACGGCCAGCCAGCGCCGGAACGTGAAGCCGCGCCGCAGGCCGCGGCCAAGGGTGTACAGGATGGCGGCGCCGGAGGCCAGGGCGGCGGTGGCGTTCTGCACCACGCCGGCCATGAAGAGCACGCTGCCGTTAAAGGCGATCAGGCCGGCCGCCAGCAGCGCGAAGGCCGGCTCGTCCGGGCGGAGCTCGCGCGCCAGGCCGTAGGTGAACAGCACGGCCAGGGCGGAGAAAGCCACCGACAGCAGACGGGTGACGTGCACGGCCAGGGCCTGGCCGCGATACGGCCAGCGCTCGTCCGGGGTGTAATGCACGTACAGGGCCTTGTTCTCGAGGCCGGGATCCCCGTAGCGAAAGGCCACGTGCGGGTTGACGCGCATGTCTATTGCGTGGGCGTTGCCGGTCTGCGGCACCCAGGCCGAGAGCAGGGCGCCCAAGAGGTGATAGAGCGGGGGATGGTGGGCGCGCGGACCCTGCGGGTCAAGGGTCTGCACCGGCAGTTCCCGATACAGCTGCAGGTAGCGGACGAAGAGGAAGTGGTTTTCCTCATCCGGGGCCTCGAACAGAGGCGTGGTCAGGCTGAAGGCGACGCCCAGGCTCACGTGCAGGCCCAGCAGGATCACCAACGCCAGACCGGGACGGTGGGCCACGGCCGCACCGCGGGCCGGGGGCTCAGGCCCGGGATGAGCCGGCGGGGGCGGGCGCGTGGTCGTCACGGTTGCACCATCAGGGTTGCGGCCAGGGTGAAGCCGTCCTGATCGCCCGGCCGGCCGGCGGCGTCCAGGACGCGCAGCCGAGCCCCGCTCAGCCGATCCCACAGGCCGACGCGCAAGGCGTACAGGCCGGGCGCGATATCGGGCTGGAGCGTGAGTTGGTGCGCGTCGGCCTGGCGCCGGCCAGGGGGCCAGCGGCTGGTGGGAAACTCCGGCAGCGGCGTCATCTTATCAGACTGGCCCGCGAGCCGGCCGTCGGCGTCCAGCACGTGGACGAAGACGCTGTAGTCGCCGGGCACCGCGCCCGTGGCCTGCCACGTCAGCGACAGCGGCACACTGGCGCCCGGCCGGGCCACGGCCTCGGGCAGCTCGAAAGCCAGCAGGGCCAGCTGGCCCTCGAAACGGGCCAGGGCCGGAGCTGGTTCGGCCACCGGCCGCAGCTGGTCGGCCGCCCAGCGCGCGCCCAGCAGCAGGCCGAGGCCGGCCAGCAGGGGCCAGATTCTTTGGGCGCTCCAACCCAGATCAGGCTCCAGGCCCGCCGTCGGCGCGGGCCGCCGCAGGACCAGCGCGCCCGCCAGCCCGGCCAGCGTCAGGGCGCTTACGGCCCAGCCGGCGGTGCGCGCGGGGGTCTCGCCGAAGCGGACGGTGACCGTGTGCGCGCTGCCGGCCCCCGGAGCCGCAGCCGGGGCCGGCACGGGCAGCGTGATCAGGCCGTGCGGGACGGAGGGCGTAATGGCGACTGGCACGCCGTCCACTTCAGCCTGCCAGCCCGGAAAGGCGAAGGCGCGCAGGGTGAGGGTCAGGCCGGCCGAGGCGTCCACGCGCAGACGCCACCCGTCCGGCCGCGCCTCAACCAGATCGGCGGCGGCGCCGGCCGGCAGGCCCGCACGTTCGATCTTGTCGGCGGGGTCCGCCGGCGGCGCCGGCATCTCGGCGACGGCGGCCGGCAGGAATTCGTTTTGAGCCGTGGTGCCGATGCCGCCGCCGGCCTCGTACAGGCGCACGCGCTCCGGGGTCACCGGCCCAAAATCCGGCCAGGGGAGCGGGTCCAGCAGCGGCCAGGCGGCCAGGGCGCAGGCCGCCACCGCGCCGGCGGCTGCGAGCGAAGGCCTCAGCCAGGGGTTGACGGCGACCGCGCCGCCGGCCAGCATGGCCAGGGCGAAGGCCGCCGGCCCGAGCAGGCGCCAGGGCAATTGGAGATACAGGAGCGCTGGCAGGCCGTCCGTCCCGCTCGCCGCGGGACGCCACAGCGGCTCGGCGGCCGGCAGGGCCAGGCCGAGGCACAGGCCCGCCATGAGCGCGAAGAAGCCCAGCCAGGGCCGTTCGGCGCGGCGCTGGAACAGGGCCAGCAGGCCGAGGGCGGCCAGGCCCCACTGCGGCAGCCCCAGCCGGAAGCGCCAGTCGGCGGCGGCCGGCTCGGCCAGGTCAGCCGCGACCACCGGCGCGAGCAGTTCGCCGGCCGGCACGAAGCGCAGGCGGTTGCGCGGATCCTGCACGAAAGCGAAGGCGCGCTGGTACTGGACCGCCTGGCGTTCCAGGATGGCCGGCAGCCAGAAGAAGGCGGCCAGGCCCGCGCCGGCCAGCAGCGCGGCCGCGGCCCTGGGCAGGGCCGGCCGATGCTCCGGCGCGGCGAGCCAGTTCCAGGCCAGCCAGCCGGCCAGCAGCCCGGCGAAGACCAGGGACAGCAGGTTGTGGGCCAGCAGCAGCGCGGCCAGGCTGAACGCGGCCAGGGCCAGGCGGGCCGCCGTGGGCCGGCGCCATAGGCGCGTGAAAGCCCAGAACAGCCACGGGCTGAGGCCCACGGCCAGGGCCTCCGGCGCCGCGCCGCGCGCCACCGGGTTGAGGTAAGCGACGTAGGGGGCCAGGGTGAAAGCGGCGGCGGCCGTCAGCGCGCCGGGGCCGCCCCACACCAGGCGGGCGAAGGCGTACATGCCCACGGCGCCCAGCGCCAGGGAAGCCACCAGCGTGAACTTCACGCCGGCCACGGCCCCGCCCAGGAACAGGCCGTAGGCCGCGCTTACGTGATAGGCCAGCGGCGCGTAGTAATTGAAGACCGGATATCCATAGCCGAAGGCCAGGTCCGGTGCCCAGCGCGGATAAGCCAGCCCGCCGGCCCAGGCCCGCAGCACCTGAGCGGCGCGGTAAATGTGCAGTTCGGCGTCGGTGGTGGTGGGCAGGCCGGGCCGCGTCAGCAGCGGCCAGGCGGCCAGGAGGGCCAGCAGCAGCGCGGCCAGGGGGCCAAGGTCCAGCCCGGCCAGGCCGGCCGGCGGGTGCGACTCGGAGAGGGGCCGGCCGCTGGCCGGGTCTCTGAGCCGCCGTGGCCGGATCATGCGCCCTCGGGGGGCGCGGCCTCAGCGGTGCATGCGTTCATAGCGGCCGACCCACTTCCAGTTGCTGGTGTCGCGCTCGCCGCGCTGCACCAACTGGGCGGCCTGCCGGCCCTGGCGGTGGGCGGCGATGGTGGCCAGGATGGCGGCGATGTGCGGGAAGGTCTCGCGGCCTTCCTCCGCCTCCTCCAGGCTGAAGCGCTCCTCGATGAAGCGCGTATCGAAGTTGTTGGCCAGGAAGCGGTGCGAATCCAGCAGGCGCTGGTGGAAGGGGATGGTGGTCTTGACGCCGATGATGCGGTACTCGTCCAGCGCCCGGCGCATGCGCAGGATGGCTTCGCCGCGTGTCTCGCCGTAGCAGATCAGCTTGGCGATCAGCGAATCGTAGTAGGGCGTGATCTCGAAGCCGGCGTAGACGCCGGTGTCCACGCGGATGCCGGGGCCGGTGGGCAGCACCGTGGCCTCGATCCGGCCGGTGGAGGGCAGGAAGTTCTCGTACGGGTCCTCGGCGTTGATGCGGCACTCGATGGCCCAGCCGCTGAGCTTGATGTCGTCCTGGGTGTAGCGCAGCTTGCGGCCGCGGGCGATGCGGATCTGCTCCTTGACGATGTCCACGCCCGTCACCAGCTCGGTGATCGGGTGCTCCACCTGCAGGCGCGTGTTCATCTCCATGAAGTAGAAGTTCTGATCCTTATCCACCAGGCACTCGATGGTGCCGGCGTTGTGGTAATCCACGGCGGCGGCGGCCCGGCAGGCCATCTCGCCCATGCGCCGGCGGAACGCCTCGTCGTCGGCGATGAAGGGCGAGGGGGCCTCCTCCAGCACCTTCTGGTGCCGGCGCTGCAGCGAGCACTCGCGCTCGCCCAGGTGGATGACGTTGCCGTGGTGGTCGGCCAGGATCTGGATCTCGATGTGGCGCGCGCCGGTGATGAGCTTCTCCAGGTAGACGTTGCCGTCGCCGAAGGCGCTTTCGGCCTCGCGGCGGGCCGAGGCCAGCAGGCCCGGCATGGCCTCCAGCGCCTTGACCTCGCGCATGCCCTTGCCGCCGCCGCCGGCCGTGGCCTTGATCAGCAGCGGGAAGCCGATTTGCGGGGCGACGGCCAGCAGGTCATCGTCCCGCAGGTTGCCCTCGCCCTCGGTGCCGGGGATGACGGGCACGCCGGCGCGGGCCACCGTGGCGCGCGCCACGGCCTTGTCGCCCATGGCCGCGATGGCGGACGGCTTGGGGCCGATGAAGGCGATGTCGGCCTCGGCGCAGGCCTCGGCGAACTCCTCGCGCTCGGCCAGGAAGCCGTAGCCGGGGTGGATGGCGTCCACCTCCGCCTGGCGGGCGATGGCCAGGATCTTATCGATGCGCAGGTAGCTCTCGCGCGAGGGCGCCGGCCCGAGCAGGTAGGCCTCGTCCGCATGGCGCACGTGCAGGGCGCAGCGGTCCACCTCGGAGTAGACGGCCACGGTGCGGATGCCGAGTTCCTTGCAGGCGCGGATGATGCGCACGGCAATCTCGCCGCGGTTGGCGATGAGGACTTTTTTGAACATGGCGCTCCCGTCGTGAGCAGCGGTTGGCGCTGAGGATTATAACGCCTCCGCCTCCACCCCGGCGCGGGCCAGCAGGGCCGGCAGGTCCACGGGCTGGGCCAGCAGGGCGGCCGGCGGGGGCGGCAGCGGCGGCGGGGCGGGCAGGCGCTCGCCCGTCAGCGCATAGTAGCGGTCGGCGTACTCGGCGACCGGGGCGGCCGCGTACAGGCCGGCGTACAGCTCGGCGGCCGCCGCCCGGTCGGCGGTGCGGGCCGGGTCCACTTGCCAAAGCGCCAGGTGCAGCAGGGCCCGGTCCGGCTCTTCCAGTTCGCCGGCGGCCAGCCAGGCCTGCAGGGCCGCGCCGGCCTCGGCCGGGCTCAGCGCGCCCAGCGCGGCGCGCGCCCGCACGGCCAGCACCTCGGCCTCGCGGTGGGTGTCGGTATCGTTCACCTGGCCGGCCGCCGCCGCGGCGGCCTCAGCGGCCTCCAACGCCTCCGGCAGCCGGCCGTGCGCCAGGTAGAGGCGGCCCAGGTCGCACAGGTTGGTGCACAGCACGTTGGGCAACTTGAGCGCCCGCGCCAGGTCAATGGCGCGCCGGAAAAGGCGTTCGGCCTCGGCCGCGCGCGCCTGGGCCTGAAAGATGCGCGCCAGGTTGCCCAGGCGCGTCAGCGTGCCCGGTTGGTCGCCCAGCTCCAGGGCGATGCGCAGGGCCTGGCTGCAGCAGGCCAAGGCCTGGGCATACTCGCCCTGGTGTTTGTAGAGGCTGCTGGCGTTGGCCAGCATGGCGCCCTGCATCTGCAGATAGCCGATCTCGCCGGCGGCGGCCAGCGCCTGCTGCAGGTGGGTGAGGGCATTGGCGAAATCATCCCGCATGAAGTAGGCGCCGGCCAGGTCGTTGTAGGCCAGGGCCGCGCCGCGCCAATAGCCGGCGGCCTGGGCGGTGGTGATCGCCCGCTGCAGGTGATCCACGGCCTCGGCAAAGCGCCCCTGGCGCAGGGCCGTGATGCCCAGATAGTCCAGGGCCCCGCTCATCCCCACCGCGTCGCCGTGCTCGGCCGCGATCGCCAGCTGCAGCTGCGCGCAGGTCCGGGCGCGGTCGAAATCGCCCTGGTTCCAGTGGGCGAAGCTCATGTGCTCCATGACCTTGCCCAGGCCGCGCCGGTCGCCGGCGGCCTCGCAGTTGGCCTGGGCCTCCCGCAGCCAGCGCAGGGCCTCGTCGAAGGAGCGGGTGCGCGCCAGCAGCGAGCCGAGCTGCGCCTGGGCGCGCGCCAGCAGGCGCTGATCCGCGCCGGCCTGGGCCAGCGCCTGGCGGTAGGCGGCCTCGGCCGCGGCCCATTCGCCGGTCAGCTGCCAGACCTCGCCCAGGTCCACGCGCACGGCCGCCTGCTCGGCCTCGGGCAGCAGCGGCAGCAGGCGCTGGTAGTAATCCACGGCGGCGGCGTTGGCGTAGACGGCCTTGGCGGCGTCGCCGGCCAGCCGGAAGTATTCGCGCTGTTTGGCGGCGTTGGCGCTGCGCCCGTAATGGAAGGCCAGCACATCCACGAACTGCGCCCGCTCGGCGGGGTAGGCCTGCTCCACGTAGCCGGCCACGGCCTCGTGCAGGGCCGCGCGCGTGGCGTAGGCCAGGCTCTCGTAGGCCACCTCCTGGGTGGTGATGTGCTTGAACATGTAGGCCAGCTCGGGCTCGGGCTCGCTGAGCGGCGTCAGGTCCAGCCGGCTGAGCGCTTCCAGGTGCTCGCGCACGGCCGCGGGCGCGCCGACGGCCGGCGTGCTGCCCCACAGCCAGCTGGCGCGGAAGACGCGGCCGATGACGCTGGCCACCTTCAAGCTGGTCTTGGCGGCCTCGGCCAGCTGGTCGATGCGGCTGAGGATCAGGCTTTGCAGGCTTTCGGGGATCTCCAGCGCGGCCAGGGCCTGCGGGTCACCCGGGTCCCCGCGCCGGTCGCGCAGGAAGTTGAGCAGTTCCTCGAGGTAGAACGGGTTGCCCTGCGCGCGGGCGGCCAGGCGCTCGCGCAGGGCCGGCGGCAGAGTGGCGGCCTCGCCCCACAGCTGGCGCAGCTTGTGGCCGATCAGGGCCTCGGCCTCGGCCGGGTCCAGTTCGCGCAGCCGGATCTCGCCCACATGCGCGTGCCCCTGGCCCCACGCCAGCGGCTCCGGTTCCAGCGGGCGATACAGCGCCAGCAGGAGCAGCGGCAGGTCGGCGGCGTTGCGGCCCAGGAAGGCCAGCAGATCCTGCGAGAGCGGGTCCAGCCAGTGGCAGTCGTCCAGCACAATCATTAGCGGGCCGCGCGCCACGCGCCGGCGCAAGGCATCC
>JAEURL010000114.1 GCA_016789165.1 Anaerolineales bacterium
TCCGCCGGACCGTGGCCGGATCACGGCCCACGTCCGCGCAGGCCTGTTCGAAGGCCGCCGCCAGGCGTTGATAGCCGCGGACCCCGGTCGAAGAGACGTTCCACCAGTCGGCGTGCCGCGCCGTCAACCGCAGCATCTTCGGCCGGAAGGCGCCCACCATGATCGGAGGCAGCGGCTCCGGCCGGGGCTCGCAGACGGCCTCCGTCACGCGGTAATACTGGCCGGCGAAGGTGGCCGGCGTCTGCGTCCACAGCGCCTTGACGATGTGGAGGGTCTCGTCCAACTGCGCCACCCGCACGCCGGCGGCCGGAAAGTCATAGCCATACGCCCGGTACTCCTCGGCGTGCCACCCCGCGCCGAGGCCCAGGATGAACCGCCCGCCGCTCAGGAAGTGCAGGGTGGCGCCCATCTTGGCCAGCAGGGCCGGGTTGCGAAACGATTGGCACAGGACCGTATGGCCAAACTTGAGCTGCGGGTGGAGGGCGGCGAAATACGCCAGGCCCGTGAAGCCCTCCAACTGATCCTCATCGCCGAATTGGAGATGGTCGATGATCCAGGCCGAGTCGAAATGACCCGCGACCAAGCGAAGGGCGCGGTTCACATCCTCGGTGTACGTGGCGCGGCGCTGTTTGTCGAGCTTATCGGCGGGCAGGCAAAAACCGAAGTGGACGCGCGGCATGGGGCCTCGGCTGGAGTGACGTGGCGGCGGCCGGCTGGTGGCCCTTCAGCGGGCGCCCTTCAGCAGGTCGATGTATTCCGCGAGTTTGGCTTCCACCCGGGCGACGTCCACGGCGTTGCCGTCGAGGTCCGGCAGGGTTCGGCCGAATTCGCTCATCAGGAACAGGCTGCCCAAATCGGAAAAGCGCCAGGCGTTGGCGGCCCGGAGGTCGCCTTTCCGCAGGCAGCGGGCGATGCTCGCGTCGCTCAGCCAGTCGAACGACAGGCGCCGGCGGAGCGCTTCGGTGTGAGCGGCCATGGGCGCCGCCACCTTTTTGGCATAGGCCGCCGCCTTGGCGCGGCGGCCCTGCGCGCGCTGGAGGCGGGCCCCCAGCAAGAGCAGCGTCTCGACCGGCGTCCAGACGACGAAGTCGCCGGCGAACTCGACGGTGTTGGCGATCTCGCAGACGGCAAGGGCCGGCTCCGGGTAGCCATAGATGTACAGCCACAGCCCCAGGTCGCTCAAGTTGGCCAAATCACGCGAGGACTTCAGCGACAGCTTCCGGAGGCATTTGCGCAAGGCCGCGCGGATGGGCTTCTCCTTGAGCGCGAGCGCCTCGATCTGGCGCAGGGTGGCTGGGATATCCATGGTCTGATCGCTTGGGTAGGCTGGCCGGCCTGGCGGCGGCGATCCAGCCGCGCTTCCACGGGAGCGGCCCCGGCCTCAGCCGTTGGCTTGGCCCGCGCTGGCCGGAAAAACAAACTTGGTCGGGTCTTCGCTGAAGCTGGTCCAGGCGATAATCGTGCGCGGTGTGATCTCGAATAAGCCGCCGGCCGCCCAGGTATCGGGCGCGGGCGCATAGCCGGCCGCGGCATACTTGGCCGCATAGGCCTGGGCCACGGCGGCGGCCAGGTCCGGTGTGGGCCGGATTTCCTGGGCGATGCCCTCCAGGATCACGGCGTGCTCGCCGCTTTCCAGGTGGACGCTGACAAAAGGGTTGGCGGCGATGTTCCGGGCGTGGCGGGTCTCGGGGCTGCCGTCGAAGTAGAGGCGGGCGTTGACCCAGACCGCCCACTTGGGGATCGCGTGCGGCCGGCCATTGGGGCGGACACTGCTCAGCCAGTAGTGCTTGGCCTCCGCCAGGCCGGCGGCTACTGCCTCCCAGGCCAGCAGGCGCTGGGGGTTATCCACATAGCCTTTGGGAAAGCGCGGGCGGGTGACCTGCGGGGTGTTCATGACGGTGCCTCCTGTCTTCCGGGTTGGTGGTCTGATCCGACTGCGCGTCGGCCTAGGCCAGCAACTCGCGCCAGTGTTCGCAGAAGGCCTGGATGGCCTCGGGCGCAACCAGGCTCGCTTCGGTGGGCTTCAGCAAGGCAAAGCTGCGGCCGCCCTTGAATTCGTCGGGCAGGTCCTTGGGCTTGGCCAGGACGTGGAAATGGATGTGGGCGAAGTGCTCGGCCTCGGCGTAGCAGGCGAGGTATTCCTTTTCGCAGCCCAGCTGCTCGTGCAGCAGGCGGGTGAGGCGCGCCTGCACGTGGGCCAGCTCGGCGAACTCGGCCGGCGTCAGATCGTGCAGGGCTTCGGCGTGCCGGTTGAGCACGATGACGAGCCAGCCCGTGATGGCCACCGGATAGGCGTGCTCAACGCGCCAATACGCGCCCTGCCAAATGGTCGGGCCGGGCGATATCCGCCGCGCGCCGGAATTGGATTGGCAGGTCCAGCAGTCCATGGCCAGGCTCCTTGCCGCAGCGGGCCGGCTACCCGCGATACTCCGGATGGGCGGCGATAAACCGATCCAGCCGCCGGCGCGCGGTGCGCCGCACCTGTTGCTGGAGCAGCGGCGTCCAGCCGAGCAGCCAGCCGGCGGGCCCCAAGGCCAGGCGGGACCAGCGCCAGAAATCAAAGCGATCCTGGTGCTGGACGATCAGCCCGTCCTGAAAGGCGAATTCGGCCGCGATGAGGTTGTGGACCTTGCGGCCGCTGGACGAGAACGTGTAGCGGGCCTCCCACTGCGCGGTGCCGCGGCGCTCGTCGGCGCGCACGTCGCGGAAGCGGATCTCCAGGTCGGTGCCGCCCTCGCACAGCATGTGCCACATCGCCCCGATTTCCCGGCCTTGGAGGGCAAACACGGCGTCGGTGAACGCGGCCGCGGGCGAGTAGCAGGCCCGCATGCCGGCGTGGTCGCGCTGGCTGAAGCTGTGATAGAACCGCTCGACAAGCTGCTGATTAGGATGCATGGTGAGACCGCGGCTGGGGGGTTGGCTGGGATTGGGCGAACGGCACCCCTGGATCGACTTGGTCAGGCTGGCCAACCGCCCGGGCCGTCGTCTCAGCCCAGGCGGGTGGCCGGCTCAGGTGCCGCCGTCGCGCCTACGGCAGCGCGACAAACTGCGCGAGGAAGGCGCGGGCGGCGGCGGTGTCCAGGCGATAGGTGACGTTGGTCGAGCGACAGACGTAGTCGCCGGTGATCGTCGTCGCCGCCACGATGTTGGTGGTCCCCAGGAAATTCGGCCCGCCCGAATCGCCGTAACAGGTGCCGCCGTTCCCGGTGGCCGGGTTCATCGACACCCGCAGCCAGGCGGGGTTGATCGAGTTCAACGTGCCGGTGGCGACCATGCGGACGTCATTGTAGAGGAACTGGTGGCCGCCAGGCTCATTGGTGACCGCGTAGGCGCCGTAACCGACCGACGTGAACGTCTGCGACCCGGACAGGTTGGCGAGCGAGCCGGCGGCCGGGAGCCGGGCCGGCGCAATGCCCTTGATGGGTTTGGCGAAGACGATCACGGCGATATCATGCGGGTCGTTTTGGGACTGATTGAAAAGCGGGTCGGCGTACCAGGTGCCGGTGTAGGTCTTGTCGCCGGCCTGGTAATCCGGGTCGAACGTGACCGTGACCTGGGCGGTGCCTTCGTCGCAGTGGGCGGCCGTCAGGAAGACGGTGGGCGAGATCAAGGTCCCTGTGCAGTACAGCCAGGTGCCATCAGAATACTGGGTGGGCGACACCAGGCCGCCCACGTTGGGGTGCGCGGTCCCGTCCGGCTGGCCGAAGGTGATGGCGGCCGCCGGCGAGGCGAAACCCAGCAGCGCGGCGAGGGCAAGGGTGACGGCGAGTCTCCGAGGCATAGGGACTCCTTGAGGAGTGGTGATGTGGTATTGACCGACGCGCCAACCCACCGGCCGGCCCGGGTCGATCAATAAATCCGACCAGCCCACTCTACTTCTTTTTGGAGTGTCTGGCAATCGCGCGGGGCCGGGGCGGACTAGAAGGCCCGCGGCTGGCCGGCCAGGACTTCGTCGCCGCCGTCCACCACCAGCGTCTGGCCCGTGATCCAGCGCGCCTCGTCGGAGGCCAGGAACAGGGCCGCGTGCGCGATGTCTTCGGGCTGGCCTTGGCGGGCCAGGGCCGGGTGCGGCCGGCCAATGGGGCCGGCCGGCAGCGGCTGGCGGATCAGGCCCGGACACAGGCAGTTGACGCGAATGTTGGCGGCGTGCAGCTCGCGCGCCAGGTTGCGGGTGAAGCCGATCACGCCTTCTTTGACGGTGCCGTAGGCGACGTTGCCGTCGCGCCGCGTCTTGTAGCCGGCGGCCAGCGTCAGAATGGTCCCGCCCCCGGCTTGCTGCAGATGGGGGATGACGGCCTGCGCGCCGTAGAACAGGCTG
>JAEURL010000123.1 GCA_016789165.1 Anaerolineales bacterium
GGCTCATGAATCGCCCCAGCACGCGATAGCTGATCAAGAACACCAAGCTTCCGCTGGTCACCCAATAGACGAGCGAGATGCTGGCGGCGCCGGTGTCCGTGCCGCTGAAGAGGCCGTGCAGCAGCGCCAGGCCGTACACCAGGAAGCTCAGGAAGTGGATGGCGCGCCAGACCTTCGGCCCGGATACCGGCCGGAAGTAGAAACTCAGCCCGACGACGGCCAGCCCGTAGAACGCAAGTTGTCCCAGCCCGACCCACAGTGGCCGATAGGCCACGGCCGCAAACGGCACCAGCAGTTGGAACGGGGTGTAGGCCGCGAAGCGGTCGCCGAGCAGGATTAGGGCGTGGAACAAGGCGAAGGCCAGCCCGAGCAGGCTGGTGTGTTGGTGGACGTCGTACGCCACCGGCCCGCCCGGCCAGAGGCGGGCCAGCCGGTTGGTGAGCGCCACGCCCAGGCTCATCGAGAGCCAGAGCAATGCGTAGGCCACCAGGCCGCTGATGCGGGCCAGGTACCAATACGCCTTGGGCGTTTCGCCCGTCAGGGTCTGCGCGAGCCCCGGCACCCAGGCCGGTAAGACGATCGTCGCCGCCAGGGCCCCCAGCGTCACGCTCGCCAGCAAACCGACCAGCGCGCCCAACTCCATCGCCGGCGGCAGTTCATCGCGTGTGGCTTGTGAAACCGTCATGTTGATCTCCATAGAAAACGTTCCAGGCGCTGGCTGAACAGCACGCGCCCGTCGTCGCGGATTAGCAGCCCCGCCAGATCCGCGCGCGCGTCCAGCCACGCCAGGCCGGCCGCACTGCCCAGCAACAGGGCGGCCTTGGCGGCCGCCTCGGCACGGGCGGCGGTGGGCGCGATGACGGTGGCGGCCAGGCTGTCCGTCAAAGCTGGTCGGCCGGTGCGCGGATCGATCAGGTGATGCTGCTCCCGGCCTCCGCTCCGCCAGCGGCGGTAGTCCCGGCCGGAGGTCGCCACCCCGCCCCGCGGCAGGCACAGGGTCAGCACCAGGTCGTCCGGCCGGAGCGGATCGGCGACACCGATCGACCAACCCGGCTGCCGGCGCGGCGGCGCGCTGACGGCGATGTCGCCGCCCGCGTCCACCAGCGCCGGGCCGAACTGCCCGAGCCGGTCGGCGGCCCGGTCGGCGGCCCAGCCCTTGCCGATGCCGCCGAAGTCCAGGCCGGCGCCCATCGGCAGGCGCAGCGCGCGCCGGCTCGGGCGTCGTTCGACAGCGCGCCAGTCCTGGCATGGCTCCGGCAACCGTGGCGGGGCCGCAGCGGCGACGGGCAGAGCCTCAAAGGAGCGGTCGTAGCCGGCGGCGACGACGGCCTCCAGCACCAGCGGCGACACCAGGCCGTCTGTCGCCCGCGCCGCCTCGAAGGCGGCCTGGGCCACCTCCCACGCCACGGGGCTGAGCACCTGCCAGTCCCCGGCGCCTGCGTTGAGCCGGTTCAGCTCACTCTCCCGTCGAAAGCGGCTGAGGCGCGCCTCCCAGGTCTCGAACCAGGCCGGCACCGTCGCTAAACGCTGGGCAGCCCGAGGCGAGGCCGTGTCCAGCACGGCCCGCATCTGCGCGCCCATCGCGCGCCAAACGACGGTCTGCATTACCGCGAAGATCGGGTGACCGCGACCGGCGGCGGCGCCACCCGGCGCAGTGGGGTGATACTCGATTGCGCCGCGGCCGGCTGAGCCGAGGCGCTGCCGGCCGGACCTACGGCGCTGGCGCCAGCGGGGTCCGTGTGGGTCAGGCTCAAGACCGCCCATCCGCCCAGGGTCGCCGCCACCGCCACGGCCGTGATCAGCCCGTTGACCCCGGGCGCCCCCGCGGCCGGCCGTTTCTTCGCCTCCGGTCTAGTCGTTGTCGTCGTCATGGCCGGAGCCCTCATGGTCATCGTGCTCGTCGTCGCCAGCCCAGTTCCGCGCCGGCGCCTGGGCGCCGTTGTACAGCACCTGGCCCGTAGTGGCGTCGACATAGATCAGCCCGCGATCCGTGGCGACCTCGTAGGCGACGCTGCCCTGGTAGTCGACCAGCTCCGGCGCCGTCAGCAAGCGGATCCCGGGCGCCACGTTGCCGGCGATGGTGGCGGCCAGGCTCGCGGTGACGGGATACCCATCGGATAGGGGGACGCCGGCGGCCGTCGGGTCGGGCACAGGCCCGCTCGGCGCCGAGGGTGACGACGAGGGCGGCGCGGCCAGCGCGGCCTGGGCGACCAGCCCGCCGATCAAGACCAGGACAAAGGCTGTGATACCGGCGGCGGCCAGAAGGGCGCTGCGTTGTGACATGGGTTGCCTCCTGAGAACGATTTGAACGCCAGTCTAGAGCGCCCAGCTTGGAATTCCTTTGAGCCGGCTGGCCGGTTTTCCAATCCATTTCCAATTTTGGTAAGCTATCCTGACGGACAACCATGCGCATCCTAGTGATCGAAGACGACCGCCGCCTGGCGCGCCTGATCCAGACCGTACTGGAGGGCGAGCACTTCACCGTCGATACGGCGCATGACGGCGAGACCGGCCTGGAGCTGGCCTTGCGCGGCGCGCACGACGTCGCCGTGGTGGACTGGATGCTGCCCGGCCGCGATGGGCCGGCGATCTGTCGCGCGGTGCGGGCCGCCCGGCTGCCTGTGGCCGTGCTGCTGCTCACCGCGCGCGGGCAACTGGAGGACCGGGTGGCCGGCCTGGACAGCGGCGCCGACGACTATCTGGTCAAGCCGTTTGCTTTTGACGAGCTGTTGGCGCGCGTCCGGGCGCTGGGCCGCCGCTTTGCCGTGGCGGCCGGCGCACCGGACGAAGTGCGCGTCGGCGGGTTGGTGCTGGACCTGCGGGCCCACACCGCGCGGCGCGCCGAGCAGCCGCTGGACCTGACCAGCACCGAGTGGAACCTGCTGGAGTATTTGATGCGCCACCCCGGCCAGACCCTGACGCGCCAGCAGATCCTGGACTACGTCTGGTCCTATGAGCGGGATGTCCAGCCGACGCTGGTGGACGTCTACGTCTCGTATCTGCGGCGCAAGCTCAGCGCGGCCGGCCGGCCCGACCCCATCCAGACCGTGCGCGGCGTCGGCTACCGCCTGGAGGCCGAGCGTGCTTAAGGGCCTGCGCTGGCGCCTGACGGCGCTGTTCCTCCTGGCCGGGTTCGGCCTGATCCTGCTCGTCAGCGGCGGCGCGTATGGCCTGGTGAGCTATTATTTCCAAGCGACCACCGATCTGGCGCTGCAGCGCAAAATGGCCCTGGGCCTGAGCACGCTGGGGTACGAACTGCCCGCCGAACTCGCCGCGGCGGACCGGGCCTGGTCGGCCAGCCGTCCCACGGTGGCGGTCCCCACTTCAAGCGAGCACGAGGACGGCGAGACGCACGAGTCCTCGGACGACGAAGGCGGCTCCCGCAACTACTACGACACTGACCTCGCGCCGATCTATCTGGTGGCCCTGGACCGCGCCGGCCGGCTCGTCTCCCTGCCGGGCACCACGCTGACCGCGCCCTCCGATATCCCCGCCGCGCAGGCGGCGCTGGCCGCCGGCACAGACTGGCGGACCGTCGTCTTTAACGGCACGCGCTTTCGCCTGCTGACCTACCGCCTGGATGAAGGGCGCGCCCTGCAAGCCGGAAGAGCGCTGGCGGACCAGGACCAAATCCTGTCGCAGCTGCTGCTCGGCCTGCTGGGCGTCGGCCTGGCGAGCCTGCTCGCGTTGGGGTTGGGCAGTTGGTGGCTGGCCGGCCGTTCGTTGGGGCCGGCCCAGCAGGCCTGGGCGCGCCAA